>NZ_LYRQ01000068.1:0-20172 GCF_001661605.1 Pseudoalteromonas sp. MQS005
TTTTATATAAAGAATGAATCTATTACAAAAAATTATTTTACTAAAAAGTAATTACTATATACATCAGTGGCTTATCTTTGGCTTGATAGTTGCTGTAACTACTACTCTAATAACAACACAAAGGATTAAACAATGACCGATATAGCACATTCAGCGTTTATAGCATTTTATTTATATTTAATTATGATGTTAGTTCAGTGGGCAGTGGCAACGTTTAGTAAAGCCAAACAGCCTGGGGCTGTACCAGGAAAAATTGATAAAGACCTATCTCATGAGAGTTTTATATTTAGAGCGCATCGCACCTTTCATAACACATTAGAAAACAGTGCGTTATTTATAGGAACGGTTTTATTTGCCTTTGTGATTAATTACCACAGTTCGGTTTTTGCAATCTGTATTTGGATTTATGTAACTGCACGTTTAATTCATATGGCACTGTATTACGCCATTGCCACCGAGAAAAACCCCAGCCCGCGTAGTTACTTCTTTTTGATTGGTGTGATTGCAAACATTGTGATGTTAGTGCTGTTAGGACTGCGATTAGCAAGCTAATTAAATGATTAAAGCGAAAAGCAGACAGTCCCTAGCTTTTCGCTTACTTATTTTATTGGGCTGGCTTTGTTTTTCGCGTCACAATAAAACACATTAATGAGCCTAATGTAACTAATACTACGCCTTGCCAAAATGAGTTGGTGAGCGATAGTGATAAGTAAATAGAGGCAAATAGCGTAGACAATACAGGGATAAAGTAAGACAAGGTGCCTAACAACACTAGGTTACCGCCAATGATTGCTTGGTTCCATAGTGCGTAACCTCCACCAATAACCACCCCTGCCAGCAATAAAGTAAAACTAGAATATACGTTAAACTCAAAGCTGGGTTCATTACTCAGTCCGTAACTTATCCATAAAGAAATTGCCGTGGCTGCAAAAAACACATTAATGGCATTTTTACCCTCGCTAAGTTTAACCGTTACACTGCAATACACAGCCCAAATAAACGCTGCTGCAAACGCCATAGAGTAGGGTAATGGGTTGTCGCTAATATTAGCGATTAATACAGCCATAGATAAACCACTGTTGCCAGCAATACACCATGCAACGCCTAAAAACGCAATCAGTATGCTCGGGTAGACTAATACGCTTACTTTAGTGCGGTTAACAATAATCGAAAATAAAATGGTTAACGCTGGCCAAAGGTAGTTAATAATTGCCATTTCTAACGCTTGCTGGCGACTATTTGCAAAGCCGAGGGATAACGCTAAACACATTTCGTAAATAACAAATAAGCTGCCACCAAAGACTAAATAGCGCTTTGGATAATTGTTTAGCTTTGGTGCACCCATGACAAGCATTAAAAAAATCGCACTGACGCTATAAATCAAAGCAGCACCGCCAATTGGGCTAAATAACTCCGATAAATCACGAACAAAAGCAGTTAAACTGCTCCAAAGTAAAATAGCGAACACCCCATAGAGGGTGTATTTATGTTTGCTTAAAAATGACATGGTGAATTGCTTGATGAATGATAAAAAGTCAGCCGCGAATGTGACATTTTAAAAACAGTGGGGCAAGAGGTAGACTATAAAATTCGACTAAATAACTATAAATAGCTTTAAAATCAAATAATAAATTTAATTTTAGTAAACAAGAGCAGGCTATAATAATGGCCCGCCCTCAATTAGTTTAATTACTCAACGCCAATAAAGCCGCCGGTTTGATGTGCCCAAAGAGCAGCGTAAATGCCGCCTTGGGCAATTAATTCATCGTGACTGCCTTGCTCTACAACGCCGCCTTCATCAAGCACAATAAGCCTGTCCATTTGTGCAATGGTTGATAATCGATGGGCGATGGCAATGACTGTTTTACCTGTCATTAAATCATCTAAGCTTGCTTGAATAGCCGCTTCGACTTCTGAGTCTAAGGCGCTGGTGGCCTCATCGAGTATAAGAATAGGTGCGTTTTTAAGTAGTACGCGTGCAATGGCAATACGTTGGCGTTGACCGCCCGAAAGGGTGACCCCTCGTTCGCCTACTTGCGCATCAAAGCCTTTATTGCCTTTGCTATCTTCAAGGTCGTTTATAAAATCAAGGGCTTTGGCTTGCTTAGTGGCATCGAGCATTTCGGCTTCGGTTGCATCAGGCCTGCCGTATAAAATGTTATCTTTTACTGAACGATGCAGTAATGAGGTATCTTGGGTAACCATAGCAATATAGCGGCGCAGGCTTTCTTGGCTTACATCCGTGATATTTTGGCCATCAATACTGATATTGCCTTTGTCGGTGTCGTAAAAGCGCAGCAACAAGTTAACTAATGTGGATTTACCCGCGCCAGAACGACCCACTAAGCCGATTTTTTCACCGGGTTTAATGTTTAAGTTTAATCCGTTTATTACTGGGCCTCGGTTATTTTCATTCGCGGCTTTACCGTAGTTAAAATGTACATTATTAAAGTCGATTGCCCCTTGGGTGACCTTTAACGTTTCGGCTTCTGGTTTGTCATCAACCGCAATAGGATTAGAGAGGGTGCGCATGCCATCGGCCACGGTGCCAATGTTTTCAAACAAGCTGCTAATTTCCCACATGATCCATTGGGCCATACCATTGAGCCTTAATGATAAACTCAATGCCACGGCAATCGCTCCCGCACTAATGGCGCTTAACGACCATAAATACAAAGACACTGCTGCCACTGAAAACACCAACAAATAGTTTAAGCTTTGAATAACCACGTTTAAGCTGGTGACTAAGCGCATTTGTTTATAAACAGGCTGTAAAAATACGTCCATACTTTGTTTGGCGTATTGTTCTTCGCGTTGGGTATAGGAAAACAATTTAATGGTTGAAATATTTGTGTAGCTGTCGACGATACGGCCGGTCATTTCTGAGCGTGCATCAGCTTGTGAACTGGCAATACTTTTTAATCGGGGTACAAAGTAAATTTGCACGCAAATATAAAATGCTAACCACACTAATAATGGCAACATTAAACGCCAGTCTGAGGCGGCCACTAAAAACACCATTGAGCCAAAATAAACAGCAATGTACATAAGTACATCAAGTAACTTAGTGACTGACTCACGTACTGCTAATGAGGTTTGTAATACTTTTGTAGCGATACGCCCAGCAAATTCGTTTTGATAAAAGCTGACACTTTGACGCAGTAGATAACGGTGTGCCAACCAACGAATCGACATAGGGTAATTGCCCAATAGCGATTGATGTAAAATAGCTGATCTAAAAAATACGACTACAGGCATGACGACTAAAAGCATTAACCCCATTTTTATTAACGCGGATTGTTGCTGCGAAAACAGCTCTTCAGGTGTGTATTCGCCAAGCCAGTCAACCAGTTGGCCCATATAACTAAATAAAGACACCTCTAAAATAGCGAGTAATGCGGCACTGAGCGACATAAGCACTAACGACAATTCCATGCCTTTGGTGTAGTGACGACAAAATGCAAAAAGGGTTTTAGGAGGCTGAGATGGAGAACGCTCTGGGAACGGTTTAGTCATCCGTTCAAATAGTCGATACATATTAACTGCTTAATTAAATATTTATAAAGATGTCCCACTATACCATTGTAAAACACAAAGGCGCAGTGGGAATGAGGTGTGCGTCGGTTAACTCAAGTTGAGTTAACCGTTTATAGCTTAGTGTGGCCGGTTTTATTTTTTACCAGCCAATACGATATACCCAGTGCTAAGGTAACTAACGCAAGGCCAACAATTTGCTCTGAGGTCACTAATTTTAAATCGAGGACAATAATTTTACGCGCCACAGCCATCAGTGCGGTAGCAATAACCAGTTCAACGGGCAGCGAGCTAGAGCCCAAATATAACCGAATGTTAGTAAATATTTCTACCGCAATTAGCACCACCATAAAGGCACCAAAGGTTTGCAGAATGTCTTCAATATTTAATAAAAAATAAGGCGGAGAACTTAACCGCATGTATAAAACATACACTACATCAGCAATACTCCAAAAAATAACCAGCACCATGAGCACTGCCAGTATTTTAATTGCAAAGCGAATAGCATGATGTAAATACTGCATCAGGGGATCAACATGATCCTCTGGTAATTCTTCGTGTTTCTTCATGTTATTTCAGCACCTTATTGATTAAATTAGCCTTTATAAAATAATAGCTGATTAATTATGTTTAGCACTATATACGGTCAAAACAGTATAAGTGATTATTTTTATTAAAATAGTGTGCTTGAACAGGGGACTTGTTTGGTGTGGGTTAAATTCTAAGTAAAATTCAAGGTGTTAATAATATGTAATTAAGCGTGTGATTTTTAGTGTCTATCTCAAAAGGTTTGCGGTTATTGGTTTCTGCTGTCATGTTGGTGGCATTCATTATGAGGATAACAATGCTATGTCTAATTTAGGTTTAAAGTTAGTTAATCGACTTATAAAGTATGGTGTGTTGGCATCATTAAGTTCTGTAACGCTTACAAGCTTTGCTGGCGAGTCTACACAACAAGCATCATTGCATAAAATTGCACAAGAAATTTCGGCGCAGCGTATTGAGAGTGATATTCAAACGCTGGTGGGTTTTGGTACGCGACATACGCTATCAGAGACTAAGTCTGATACACGTGGTATTGGCGCGGCAAGGCGTTGGATTAAAAAAGAATTTGAAGCGATTTCGGCACAATGTGGTGGCTGCTTAGAAATAATAGAAGTAAAACAAACCATTTCGGGAGAAAAGCGCATTCCTAACCCTGTAGAAGTGGTTAACATAATTGCGATTCAGCGCGGCAGTACTGAGCCTAATCGTATGGTGATGATGTCGGGTGATATAGACTCGCGCGTTAGTGATGTAATGGATTTTACCAGCGATGCGCCAGGGGCAAACGATAACGCTTCAGGGGTTGCCGGTGTTATTGAGGCAGCGCGTGTTTTATCGAAATATACATTTAATGGCTCGGTTGTTTACGCGGCGCTCTCAGGTGAAGAGCAAGGTTTATTTGGCGGTAAAATTTTAACCGCTTATGCGCAAAAAAATAATTGGCAGGTTCATGGTGTTTTAAATAACGACATGATTGGTAATATTACCGGTATTAATGGCGTAACCGATAACACCACTGCACGCATTTTTTCAGAAGGGACGCGAGTGGTTGAAACCAAAGAGCAAGCGCGTACTCGTCGTTTTACAGGTGGCGAAGTTGACTCAGCGAGTCGTAATTTAGCGCGTTACATAGACACCATTGCCGATAAATACATTGAAAATTTAGACACTATGCTGGTATACAGACTCGACCGATTTGCTCGAGGAGGGCATCATCGCCCATTTAATGATGCGGGCTTTGCGGCTGTACGTATAATGGAAACTAACGAGCATTACGACCGTCAACATCAAGACCTACGCACCGAAAATGGCATAGTGTACGGTGATACCATTGATGGGGTTGATTTTGATTACGCCGCAAAACTCACGTCATTGAATGCGGTGAGCCTAGCGTCAATGGCATGGGCACCAGCGCCACCGAAAGAAGTGAAAATTAGTGGTGCCGTACGCGCCAGTACCACACTTTCTTGGCAACCATCGGAAGATAAAAATATTGCCGGTTACAAAATTTACTGGCGCTATACGAGTGAGCCACAATGGCAATACAGCCAATGGGTTGATAATGTTAGCGAGTTTACACTTAAAAATGTGGTTATTGATAACTACTATTTTGGCGTTGCTAGCGTGAATAAACAGGGTGTTGAATCGCCAGTGGTGTTCCCCGGTGATGTGGGGTCGTTTGATCACAACATAAAATAATCGGTTTGCTTAAAAACCCAGCAAACAGCTGCGAATAAGGTGTTAAGCACGCTATTTATGCTTGCGCCTTATTTGTTATGCCCTTAAAGTGTAAACAAAGAAGTAAAAAGGTTATTAAAATGCAGCAACAAGAACAAAAACCATTAACACCAGAGCAGCAAGCTGAACTTCAGCAACAAGAAATTCAATGGCAGCGCGAATGTTTTCAAAATGCGCAAAAACATTTAGCTGAAAAAGGCATTATGCCCAAAACATTGCTTGAAAAAGAAAGCCGTTTTTTAGCGCCTTTATGCGCGCTATGGAAATTTAAAGCGCAAAATGGTAAAAGCTACTGGGTGATCACCGGTCGTTTACCAACCGATCACGCTGAAGCATCTGCAGCAAAAGATGCACGCGATGCTATGCGTTATTTTTCACTGCAGTGGCAGTTAAAGGCCGATCAAATTATTACCGCGGGAGCGCGAGATAAAACCCAAGCTGATTTTGCAAATTTACTGATTAACCGTGCACATGGTTTATATGAAATGCATGAAAACGAGCAGCTGTGGGCAAAAGAACCCGCTTAATAAATAAAAGTGAATAAATTTAAAAAAACCTAACTTAGTGACCTAAGTTAGGTTTTTTGTTGGAACTTTCAGAATTAAGCTCGAAACATAAATAGACTCTAATAAGCGCTATCTACGCGCACTGTGTTGTTGGTTAAATAAATAAGGCGTACATTATCACCTTGGTGAAAACGCATAGCGGGATCGCTGTCTTGTACCACCATAAATTGTTCACCATTTTCTACTTGTATAAGTAGTTCAACTAATTGGAGGTTTTCATAGCGTTGTGTCTGTTGCTGATTATGCGCAACATTACCACCAATCACTGTTCCTAAAATAGTTGCAACCGTGCGACCACTGCCGCCGCCAAACTGGTTACCAATAACACCGCCTAGTAAGGCACCGCCAAAGGTTTTCCAGCCGTTGCTTTTATCGTGAACCAATTGTTGCTCTGAAATGTTGCGCACTGACTTCACTTTACCAAATAGTACTTGCTGCACAGGAACGGCTTTATTGCGTTCATACTTGGCAAAAGTGGGGGCACTAAATATTAATAAAGTGCATAAAAATAAGCTAAGCGTTTTCATGGTTCGCTCCTGTTAGTTACCAACCAAAGGTAGATTTTTCACGGGTTTTACGAATTTCAGTTTCGTCAGCCCATTCAACAAGGCCACTTTGCATATCCATTAAGCGCATTGTAAATTTGTAGTACACATCGGCTTTGTCAGCATTAGATTTAACAATGCTCGATAGGTTACCGTACAGCATATATTGTGCGCCAATTTGTTTACCAAAGGCCACCGCAGTGCTTGGATTGATCAGTGCATCTTCATTTTGAAATGTAAGTTGTTCACGAACCGCTTCTACACGGGTCATATCAACAAATCTAAATTTTCCACTGCGAAGTAATTGAGTCGAAATTGAGTCAGTAATTGACTCAGTATCTATGTGTTCACTGGTTTTGTTTTTAATACGCTCAACAAATACCACAGGGCGGGTATTGGCAGTCATAGTACCAACCACTGGCGAACTGAGCAGTGAGTCGGTCATTTGCGAGGCTACTTTTTGTAGGTCGGTAGAGCCAAAGTTTATATCTGTGGTTTCTACGGCTTGGGCATCACCATAACTAACGACTGCTTTATTAGCACAGCCGGTTAGTGTGAGTGCGGCTAAGCCTAAAATTGCATAGCCAGAGAGTGCTTTAAATTGTTTATTGATCATCATGGTTTCCTTTAATCTTTAAATTCTTGTGCTTCAGTAGACACTTCTCTTACAGCTAAAGAGAAAGTAACGGCATTAGGGCTAGGCGCGAGCCCTGCAAGCTGAGTTTTAGCAAAGCCAAATAATGTTAGGGCTTGCCACGGCGAGTGGTTACCTTTAATTACAAAGCCATCTTTATCAAACCAGTTAAATTGATACTGTAAATATTGTGACTTTTTATAGGTACTTGCCAAGGTGACTACCACGTCGGTTAGGTTATTTGTTTGACGAGTTTTTACATCACTAATTAATAGCTTTTTTGCTAACTGTGGATTGTTAACATTGAGCTGCTCTTTGTAGGCGTTGGTAGTTTGTTCAACTCCAATGCCTGAGGTTACAGGTCGGCTGCTACATGCACTAAGCATAAACAACGCAATAATGGGGAGTATGTATTTCATGATGGCTCCTAAAGTTGCACTACATGGGAGTTAAAATAGTTATTAACAGAGGTTAGGTAGATTAACGTTAACCTTTGCTTACTAACGGTAAAATTTATTGGCGGTTGTGAGCCAACATTTAAGGTATGTTCTCCTGCAGTCACTGCACTGCGGGCAAGACTAATTTGATTGGGTAAGGTAAGCCAGCTGCGGGTATCGGCTTGCTCAGATGCAAGATTATATAAGTTTGCTAAAATATTCCCCACATCACCGCCACTGCGGGCAAGCTCAGCGCGCAGCTTTTCTTTCGCCACTAAGCGCAATATTTGCCTCGATACACGCCCAGCAACTTGCTGCTCTAACGTTTTAGCGGCCAGTGCCTCTAAGTGCACTAGCGGGCTTAGTGATAATACAAGGTCATTAATTTTGACGTTGTTAACGGTGCTTACATAAGCATTATTTATATAAATGGGCATTGCGAGACTATAAAAGCGGGTGTCTCCCTGTGAAGTATAAATGGGTAATCGTAATTTAAATTCGTGTTGTTTTGGTATTAGGCCTTGTTCGAATAATATAACCACTTCGCCTTGGTTTTTTTCTAAGGTGTTAACTTCACCAAACTGGCGTTTAAATTGGTTATAGTCATCGGCAAAACCTTGTTGCTTAGCAAGACGCAGTACATCGTGTTGTAAATACGGATTGTTAGGTTGTATTTCGAGCGCTTTTTTATAGTCTATGTAGGCATCATCACCTTGCTTTGCTGTTTCATATAACAACCCGGATAAGTAAAACGTGTACGCATTTTGAAAGCCATTTTTGACCGAGCGAATTAAGTTATCCATATCGGGATAGTGTTGCTGTGCTTGGGCAACCGCATTATCAAACTCGCTTTGATTATTTAATAGTTCATCAACTTGTACTTTATTAGCACGGCGTATTTCAACTAAGGCGCTTTCAATATCATGTTTATAAACATAATTGAGCGCTTTGTAGCTATGCAACATACTCATTTCGTAGGCGGGCGGTGTATAACCAATAGCTGAGTCGTTGGTTAACAGCGCATTACTTTGCTCAAGCCCAGCACTTACTTGTATTTTTGCAGCTTGGCGCTTAGATTGCATTTGTTGATAGACAGTTTCAAAATGAACTTGTGCGTTATCGGGGTTGTTGGCTAAATCCGCGATACGGCCCTGTTCTAATTGGCTCAGTAAATAATTACTGTGTGTTTTGCTGTTTTTGCTTATTAAGGAGCGTGCACTCTCAATATTATCATTCGTAATGGCTTGTCTAATAGGGGTGGTATTAGTGGCGTAATCATTAAAGAGATCGTCAAAGCCAATGGTGCTGCAACCACTTACAATAAAGCAAAGACTAAAAATTAAAATGTGACGCACGCGCACTCCTTCTTATTTATTCTGTAAGGTTAACATACTGCCAATAAATACAAGTGTGAAAGATTGTAAAAAAGCGTAGTGTATAAACATAGAACAAAAACCCTTAATAAAAACTTTATCATTTAAAAAATAACCATGGTAACGTTTACAACATTGGACGTTAATTTAATCGGTATATAAATACGGTACATATTTATCAATACGTTAGGAATTAATTTGAAAGCAACACTGTTTACTATTATCGCGTTAGTTGCCTTTGCTGCAAATTCGTTATTATGTCGGTTAGCGTTGGCGCAAGGCTACATTGATGCGTGGAATTTTACCGTTATTAGGTTACTGAGCGGGGCAGTGTGTTTGACCATTATTATGCTGCTCTATACTAGGCAGTTAAATAAAAAAGCGCAGTTAAGTAATCCTATTATTAACGATACTGGCAGTTGGCGAAGCAGTGCTAGCTTATTGATATATGCGCTGTGTTTTTCTGTTGCTTATATCGAGCTTGATACCGGCATGGGGGCGCTTATTTTATTCTCGGCGGTGCAATTTACAATGATTGGCTGGGGCTTATATAAACAAGAGCGTTTAAGTGCTGTGCAATGGCTTGCATTTATAGTGGCGTTTGCGGCATTTGTT
The DNA here is from genome assembly GCF_001661605.1 of Pseudoalteromonas sp. MQS005. Classification (NCBI taxonomy): domain Bacteria; kingdom Pseudomonadati; phylum Pseudomonadota; class Gammaproteobacteria; order Alteromonadales; family Pseudoalteromonadaceae; genus Pseudoalteromonas; species Pseudoalteromonas sp. MQS005. The sequence goes on from NZ_LYRQ01000068.1 coordinate 9,988, forward strand.
TACTTAATGCTGCCCTCACAGACAGCCCCACCGCTGATGGCTGCATTATTAATGAGTATAAGTGGTATTGCGTGGGGAATTTACAGTATTCGTGGCAAGGCGTGTGTGTCGCCGCTAAGAGCCACTGCCTTTAATTTTATTCGTAGTTTATTAGTGCTACCTATTTTAATTGTGGTGGGAATGAGCCAGCTTAAAAATATACGTATCGAAGGGGCGTTACTTGCAATAGCCTCAGGTGCCATCGCATCTGGCGTAGGGTACAGTATTTGGTATGTGGCTATGCCACTATTAAAGAGCACGCATGCAGCCATAGTGCAGTTATGCGTACCCGTTTTGGCGGCTATTGCAGGGGCAGTGTTTTTATCAGAGACATTAACTGTACAATTTATGCTCCCCAGCAGTATCATTTTACTAGCGGTATTAGTTTTTACTTTAAATAAAAAGACTAAAACTGCTTAGCTGGTGGACTTACATTGATCACAAAGCGTTCATACAACGCAGGTAAGTGGGTTAAAATAGCGTCTTTACCTAATAAATCACTGTGTTTAATGCAGTCGTGCAACACTTCTGGCGTAAGGTGGCGAATAAGCTGCGCTGATTGCGCTATGTGGCTAATATGCCAAAGCTCAGGAGCTACCCCGCCCAAGTCGTACTGGTAAGGTCGATAAAACCCAAATTCTGCTAGATGAGTGTCTAGCCATTGGCTTAGTTTAGCAAAAGGCCCACCTTGCTGATATTCATTAGGGCTCAATTGCAAAACATAATCGTCACTCACTGCGCTTTTATCGTAAATATCTAAATCAGTCCCTAAATGATGGCGACTCGCCCCCGGTAGCGCAGAATAAAGCATAATGGCAATGCATTTATCAATATCACTGAGCGAATTAATATCAACGTGTTGCTGCGCTTTGTTTAATACCGGCCGCTTAGCGGAAAATTTAGCGTTCCAAATAGCTGATTGACGGTTAAAATCCCGAAAACTTGATGCAATACATAAATCAAAGCCTGCTGATGCAGCCGCAGTTTGCAGTGCAATAAAGTCATTTACAATATCGGCATGCAAAAAGTGATTTTGTATGGCAACTAAATGTGCATCACTTTGGCCAGTGATGCATTGTATGAGTTCTTTATTTGCAGTCATTAAGTTAACAGGTGCTCTAATATTTGTTCGTAAATATCGGCCAGCGCGATTAGGTCGTCGGTGCTAACACACTCGTTCACTTTATGAATAGTGGCATTACGTGGCCCTAATTCAATAACTTTAGCACCCGTTTGTGCGATAAAACGACCATCTGAGGTGCCACCTGTTGTTTCTAAGTTAGTGGTTAACCCCGTTACCGATTTAATGGCGGCTACGGTGGCATCAACCAATGGGCCGTGATCGGTTAAAAACGGCAAGCCATTCACAATCCAATTGAGTTCATAATTTAAATTGTGTTTTTGTAAAATGGCATTTACTTTTTGTTGTAGTTGTTGATGAGTAACTTCGGTACTAAATCTAAAATTAAATTGTACCTCAAGCTCCCCAGGGATCACATTGCCTGCGCCCGTACCGCCATTAATATTAGAGATTTGAAAGCTGGTGGCTGGAAAAAAGTCATTACCCATATCCCACACAGTTTGGCTTAACTCGGTTAAAGCTGGCGTGGCTAAATGAATTGGGTTTTGTGCTAAATGTGGATAGGCCACATGACCTTGCACGCCTTTTATAGTTAAAAACCCCGTGAGTGAACCACGGCGGCCATTTTTAACCACATCACCGAGTACATCGCGAGAAGAGGGTTCACCTACAAGGCACATATCTATTTTTTCACCGCGCTCCTCTAAAGTATCAATAACGCGGGTAGTGCCGTTAATAAACGGGCCTTCTTCATCTGAGGTAATTAAAAACGAAATGGAGCCTTTGTGATCTGGATGCTTAGTCACAAAGCGTTCGGTTGCCACAATCATCGCCGCTAATGAGCCTTTCATGTCGGCAGCGCCACGGCCATGTAATAAGCCGTCTTCAATTAAGCCTGCAAAAGGCGGGTGCTGCCAGTTTTTTTCAGGTCCAGTGGGCACCACATCAGTATGACCGGCAAAACAAAAATGCGGTGATTGCGTGCCTTTTCGTGCCCAAGTATTGAGCGTGTCAGTAAAAAAGAGCGATTCAATATCAAAGCCAATGGCGCTTAGGCGTTCATTCATCATATGTTGGCACCCGGCATCTTCAGGTGTAACCGACTCTCGCTGAATTAAGGCTTGGGCTAGGGTAATTACTGGATGGGTCATTATTTAAAAATCTCATCGTATTGTGCTGCTTTAAAGCCTAAGTGATATTGCCCGTTATTAATAAGAAGAGGGCGTTTGATCATCGCCGGTTGCTCAACGAGTAAATCTATAGCGGTTTGTTTAGTCAAGCTTTGTTTTTGCTCATCAGTGAGCGCTCTATAAGTTGTGCCACGTTTATTAACCAATTGTTCCCAATCAATATGTTCTGCAAAGTCGCTTACCATGTCGTTATTAACGCCGTCTTTGCGGTAGTCATGGAAAGTGAATGCGATGTCGTTATCGCTTAGGTATTTTTTTGCTTTTTTAATTGTATCGCAGTTGCTAATGCCATAGAGAGTAATCATAAATCTACTTCTTTTTAATAATAGTTAATAAGGTATCTACACCGGCATTAACTTGCGGGTGAGAATAATGAAAAGTGCCTAAATTATGGCCATTGAGAATTATAAGGCTGGCTAAAATAGGCGAGTCGAGCTCACGTAAATCAAAATAAGCAAGGCGTTGGCCTTTGGTTATTTTGCTGCCGTTAAGCTGAGCAATATGAGTATGCGTAAGTGTTTGTGAATCGGGAACCGCTAGGTTTATTAATACTTTTAAGCCGTTATTGGCTTTTAAAATAAATTCACAACCGGCACTTTTTACCTGCAGTAAGGTGCCATTGAAGGGCGCTAATACTTTATGACTCGATAAGCTAACAACAATACCTGGGCCGAGTGTGCCAAAACGAAAAAAGGGTTGTGGATGCTCTTCCATTGGCATCACTTTACCACTGAATGGGCTCGTGATTTGTATCGCGTTTCGGCCAATTTTATTTCTAGTTAAATAGCTAACGTCTTCAGATTTCATTATTTATTCAGTTACCACGTTGTAGCCATCGGCTTTAAGGGCTGTAATTGCTTTGGTGACCGTTTGTTTTTTTACTAAAATATAGTCGGTATCATATGTGGATATCGAAAAAATGGACACGCCAGCTCTGGCTAATACGCCTGACAGATTTGCCATAATGCCAGTTAACGAAAATCCTAAAGGGCCTATCACTTCCAGTGCTTGCCAATTAGATTCAGTATCTTGGCTATCAATAATAAAGTCGACAGGGCAAACAACTGACAGTTCATCATGCGTTTTTGAGATAAAAAATAACGGTTGCTTTAACAGCGCAGGCGGTATGTCAGCATCAAGGGTTAAACTATGAATAGATAACACGGTGCTGTGTAATTGTAATGTTTGTTTTGACATTAAACGTATCGCCAGCAGCAAAATAATAGCTTTATAGTATAGAGTATTGAAGCTAAATTAAAGGCTCAAGTTTAGGCAGTGCTATATTTTTATTAGCTAAAAAATAATTGTCCACAATTTCTGTGGATAAGCTTGGGGGTTGTGAGGTATAAATAGCCTAACCAGTTAATTATTAAATAAAAAATGGCTAGACTATAAAAAGGGCAAGTTAATTACAGGCCTTAATTAAGCGCTTCTACTTGCGCGGCCTGAATGGCTGTTAAAGCAATGGTATACACAATATCGTCAACTAATGCGCCACGGCTTAAGTCGTTAACAGGTTTGCGCATCCCTTGTAACATAGGACCAATACTGATCAAATCGGCACTTCGTTGCACTGCTTTGTAGGTGGTATTACCCGTATTTAAATCAGGGAAAATAAACACGGTTGCTTTACCGGCAACCGGGCTATCTGGCGCTTTTTTAATAGCTACACTTTCCATAATGGCCGCATCGTATTGCAATGGCCCATCGATAATGAGATCTGGGCGCTTTTGTTGGGCAATTTTTGTTGCTTCGCGGACTTTTTCTACATCAGCGCCACTGCCCGAATTACCCGTGCTGTAACTTATCATTGCTACACGAGGTTCTATGCCAAATGCGGCAGCAGAATCGGCAGATTGAATTGCAATATCGGCTAGTTGTTCAGCATTAGGATCAGGATTAATAGCACAGTCACCATAAACAAGCACTTGATCAGGCAATAACATAAAAAATACCGACGAGACTAATGATGAACCCGGTGCGGTTTTAATCAGCTGTAAAGGCGGGCGAATGGTATTGGCCGTGGTATTGACTGCCCCTGAAACCAGCCCATCTACTTTTCCTTGCTCTAGCATCATGGTGCCCAGTACCACGTTATCTTGCAGTTGTTCCTTTGCAATAACGTCAGTTAAGCCTTTGTTTTTACGAATTTCGACCATAGGTGCTACGTAGTCATTAACAATACTACTTGGCTCTATTACAGTCACATGCTCGTTCAGTTCAATCCCTTGTTGCTCCGCAATGCGAAATATTTCATCGCGATCGCCAAGTAAAATTGTTTTAGCAATGCCGCGCTGGCCACAAATAGCAGCGGCTTTAATGGTACGAGGCTCGTTACCCTCAGGCAGTACAATCGTTTTATCCGCTTTACGTGCTTTATCGGTTAATAAATACCTAAAGGCCGGCGGGGATAACTTGCGGGTTTTTCCCACACTTTTTGCTAATGTGTCCAGCCAATCAGAATCGATATGTGCAGCGTTGTGGTCTTTTACTTTTTCTATGCGTTGTTCATCGTCGCTAGGCACTTCTAGGTTAAAGTTATGCAGCAATAAAGAGGTGCGCCAGGTATCGCCATCGGTTGCCAAAATTGGCAGACCAGTTTGCATAGCTTGTTCGCATAGCGCCATAATGCGCGGCTCAGGTTCAAAACCACCGGTAAGTAAAATTGCACCTAGTTTTGTGCCATTCATGGCCGATAAGCAAGCTGCAACGAGTATATCTGAGCGATCGCCAGGGGTAACCAATAACGCACCTGGCGTAAAATAATTTAAAATATTGGATACCGTGCGGGCACAAAATGTAATTCGTCTGAGTCGGCGGTGTACCATATCGCCTTCGTTGATAATAGTGGCTTTTAAATAGGCACTTAAATCTTTAACACGTGGGGCAACCAGTTCAAAATCCCACGGAATAGCGCCGAGTAACATAAACGGGTTTTTTCTAAAAATAGGTAAAGAAGCTAAGCGGTTTAATTCGTTATCAAGCGCTTCTGGCTTATAGGTATCGACTAAATCGGCGCGAGCTCGACCTTCCTCATCAAGGGGGGCGTTTACTTTATTAAAAATACAGCCAAGCACGCGAGGGTGGTCAATGCCACCATAGTTGCCAGCGGCTATTTCAAGTCGGTCTTCAATTTGAGTAATGTTGTAATTGCCAGGGGTAAGTACAAAAACGATATCCGCCCCTAAAGTTTGTGCGATTTCGCGATTTACTCTCCCCGCATACGGTTGGCGACGAGTAGGCACCATGCCTTCAATAATAGCCACTTCATCATCGTTAATTTTACTTTGAAAACGCTCTACAATTTCTTCTAGCAGGTCATCGCCCTTGCCATCGCCAATCATTTGCTCGGCATAATCCAGCGCAAATGACGTAGGTGGATCAATAGGTGAGCCTTGGGTAACAATTTGTGTTGACTTTTCTGGGCCTGTTTCACCCGCGCGTGGTTGGGCTATAGGTTTAAAAAAATTAACTTTAACAGTTTTCTGTTCCAGCGCCCTTACCAAACCCACCGATACTGAGGTTAAACCAACCCCAGTAGAAACGGGAATCAACATAATACGACGAGCCATATTATAACTCCTTGGTGATGTTTGCGGCATCAAGTGCGATCACCCATTCTTCGTTAGTGGGCATAACAACCGCTTTGCTACGTGAATCAGCTGTACTAATTAACCCAGCTTGGCCAAAACGTGCATCAAGGTTTGCTTGTGGGTCTAAATTAATACCTAAAAAGGCCAATTGTTTAAGTACTTTATCACGGATAATATCGGAATTTTCGCCAATACCGCCGGTAAAAATAACTGCGTCTAGCTGTTGCAGCGGGACCATGTAAGCGGCTATTTGTTTTGCGAGGCGGTAACAAAACATATTAAGAGCCAGCATAGCTTGCTGGTTGCCTGCAATAGCGGCTTCTTCTATGGTGCGACAATCGTTAGACAACTCGCTTATGCCTAATAAACCACTTTTTTGATTGAGTAAGTCATCAATTTGCTGAGCAGTGTAATCGAGTTGCGTGGTTAAAAAGTTAAATAGGCCCGGATCAATGTCGCCACAGCGCGTACCCATAACAAGCCCTTCAAGCGGGGTTAACCCCATACTGGTATCAACACTTTTGCCATTTTTAATCGCACACACTGAACAGCCGTTTCCTAAGTGGGCGCTAATAAAGTTACTGTTTTCAATAGGAAGCGCTAATAACTTCGCAGTTTGCCCTGCCACATAAAAATGGCTGGTGCCATGAAAACCATAGCGCCTAACACCAAAGTCTTTATAAAGCTGATAAGGAAGGGCATAAAGATAAGCGACTTCATTCATCGTTTGATGAAATGCCGTATCGAACACGGCTACTTGCGGTAAGTTTTTAAATGATGCTTGCGCTGATGAAATACCCAGTAAGTTAGCGTGGCCATGCAAAGGTGCTAGCGTAGCTGCTTGCGTGATACCTGCAATAACGCGTTCGTCAATTAATACTGATTGGGTAAAATGCTCACCACCATGCACAACACGATGACCAACAGCAACTAGTTGCTCATCAAGATTGTGATCTTTTATTAAATCAACCAGCGTATCAATGGCATGCGCGTGTGCCTGATTAGCAGCAAGTTTAATGGTGGTCTTTTCTCCCTTAAATTTATATTTTATTGAGGGAGCATCTGCACCTAGGCGCTCAGCTAAACCTGAAATAATGTCTTTTCCTGTGTTTGCATCAATAATTGCAAACTTTAAACTTGAGCTTCCACAATTAAGTACCAAAACATGGTTTGGTTTTTTTGGCAGAGTTGGCATAGATTCATTTTCCATTTAAATATTAATCAGTACACTTGGTTGATATATAAGTATTGTAGGCTTAAATGGGTGTAGACTAAAGTGTAGTTGACTTTATTAAAAGGGCTTTGTGGAATTCTTTTAATAATTTATGCTTTTTGTGAGTTTTACTAATGAAATTAAGCATTTTTACCGATAAAGTGAGAGTTGTGTTACACTTTTATAAGCAAGATGCTTTTACAAGTGTTAAATGCCGTGATTGTGAGGATTTATAATGCAAAAAAGTGTGATATCACAAGTTCAATTAGGGCGCGCTTATGCTAAAACATGGCCTATGCGTAAAGAGGTCGCGCCATTATTTGCCGAGTTTAAAGTGATCAGAGCAACCGAGCTTGCGATTACGGTAATGCCTATTTTAGCCATGCTAACTTTGTTTTTTCAGCTTAATTATTTAGGCCCTGATTTTTTACCTCAAGCTATTGCCAGTAGTCTATTTTTTATCTCCTTGCCGTTACAAGGGCTTTTATGGCTAGGTAAACGTGCGCAAACAGAATTAGAACCCGCTATGCTGCAATGGTACAACGAGTTGTTTGCAAAAATGATCGCCAACGGTTACGACGCACAAATGGGGAAAAACAAGCCCCGCTATTTGGAGCTTGCTGAATTGTTAAAAGACATGTTTGATAAAATGGATAAAACCTTTACTAAAGAGCAGTTTTAACAAACTGGCTAATATAAAATGACAAGGTAACCTTATGATGCTGTTTTTGTTCAAGTGCCTGCCAATGCTCGGGTCTGAACTTCCATGCAAAGGGTGTCATCATTATTAAATTTCTTACGTCGCTAAATGTGAGTGACACTTGCTCTGTAATGAGCTGTTGCGATGATTGTTTAAAGCCTGTTGGCGTAGCAACTTCAGTATGTTCATTTACCGTATTATAGATATATTTTTTCAACTCTTTGAGGTGCATAGGCCCAGGGCTTGCCACCACTAAACAGCCATCCTCTTTAACAAGGCGAGAAAGTTCATCGTCAAACAAAGGGGCAAACACGCTAATTAACACATCAGCAAGGTGATCATTAAAGGGCGCGTGGCTTATTGATGCCACGCTAAATTGACATTGTTTGTATCGTTTTGCTGCGTATTTTACCGCCGACTTAGATATATCAACACCATACACAGTAGCTTGCGTGTTATTTGCTATAGCATGGGTGTAAAACCCCTCGCCACACCCTAAATCAATTACTATATTTGCATTGAGCGGTTTGACTAAATTAGCTAAGGCCGTCTGTAAAAATGCATAATGGCCTTGCTCTAAAAAAGAACGCCTTGCTTGTACCATTTCTAAAGAGTCACCGGGCTGTTTAGAGTTTTTATTTTGCACGGGGAGTAAGTTTACATAGCCTTCTTTGGCAAAATCAAAGCTGTGGTTATTATCACAGTGTAATGTTTTTTCATTAAGTGCCAATGGAAGTTTGCAAATAGGGCAATGGTAATGAAGACTCATGAGCCTAAATAGTCCTTATCAAAAAAAGTTTTTACCCAGTGCGGGCGATAGGTGATCATAACAGTTATTGCCATACCGTTTAGCATTGCTTCAGGAAACGCTAAAATAGGACTGAGATAAATGTAGTTTTCTGTTAGCTGATGCCAATTATATTCGCCAATTGCGTAATAAAAAACACCCCCGAGTATAATGTTAACGCAAGCAACGACACCAGCCGTTAAAAAGCTACAAACAAATATATAGATAAAAAAGTGCCGCGCTAAGTAGTGGTAACAAAGCATAAATACAAAGTAGCTTAATAATACTGGAATAAACGCACTTATTAGTAATTTTACCGCAATCAGCTCGAATGCTATTTGTCCAAAAGCAGTTAGCAGGGCTGTTGCTAATACACAACTTAAAATAGCCAGACGCCAGCCTAAAATCAGCGTAACAGCAGTAATGCCCAGTATATGAAGATCAAGACCAGGTAAAATACCGGCTTTTATACGCCATAGTAAAGCGAGCACCAGCGCGCAGGCAAACACACCGGTTTGCCTTGCTGGCGTATTAAATAAATTGGCGTATGTTGATTTATTAACACTTAAAAAGCCAATAACAATAACACCAATCCACAGTAATGCCTGTAATTGCACGCTTAGCATAATCGTTAATTAAACTCAGACCAAATAGGGGCATGATCTGAAGGCTTGTCGATAGCACGTAATTCGTAATCTATACCGGTGTCGATACAGCGAGCTGCTAAGTCATGCGTTGCCAGAACCACATCAATCCTTAGTCCACGATTATCAACAAAACCCTTAGAGCGGTAGTCAAACCATGAGTATTGATCGTTAGTTTCTGGGTTTTGCTCCCTAAAGGTGTCTTTAAAGCCCCAGTTTAATAACGTTGCTAGCCATTCACGCTCAACGGGTTGAAATGAACATTTTCCGGTTTTTAACCAGCGTTTTGCGTTTACCTCACCAATACCAATATCTAAATCGGTTGGAGAGATATTAATATCGCCCATTACAATTACATCTTGATCAGGCGTGTAATGACTATTTAGGTGAGTCATTAAGTCTTGATAAAATTGACGTTTATAAGGGAATTTAGTTTCGTGGTTGATATTATCGCCTTGCGGGAAGTAGCCATTCATGACATGTAGGTCACGGCCATTTTCTTGCTCTACGGTAACGCTGATCATTCGCTTTTGCGACTCATCTGTGTCGGTGGAAAAGCCTTTTAATACCGACTTAGGCTCTTTTTTGCATAACATTGCCACACCGTAATGCGCTTTTTGTCCATGAAAATAAACGTGGTAACCCATTTTTTGTACATCGTCTAGCGGAAATGCTTCATCGTGCACTTTTATCTCTTGAAGACCAATAATATCTGGCTGGTGTTTATCAATAATAGCTTGTAACTGATGTAGGCGAGCACGCAGACCATTGATATTAAAAGAAATCACTTTCATAAAGTTTACCTTCAAATTTATTTTCATTGTTAGCCAAATTGTATCAGTATTTGGAGCGACATAACATGATTGAAACGAGAAAATAGCTGCACAAATGTTGATCAATTTTTGCTTAATGTTTAAACATTGTAAATGCAATATTAA
>NZ_LYRQ01000069.1:0-19036 GCF_001661605.1 Pseudoalteromonas sp. MQS005
TTTACTGTTAATAGTTAGTTGCTAAATTTACCGCAAAACTTAGTTACAAACTAAGTCTTTTATTAAAGATAAAAAATAATTTAGGCAATAATACTCGTTTACTGTCTATGTTTAACTCAATTATAAGAGCATTGCTATTTTTTACACATTATTGTGAATGTTTTGTAATTATACAATTTAACATCCACTCTTAAACTTAACAGATGTATTAACTTTTTTCAGTTTATTTAGACAAAAGTTGTGATTTTTCTGAAAATTTTTGCTTACTTTGCAGTTCTATTAGTGTCATTGAACCACCCCATACGCAACCCGTGTCTAGAGCATAAAGGTGGTTGTAGGGCGTTTTGCCTTCAAGTGCTGCCCAGTGTCCAAAAATTAGGTCATGTTGAGCGTTCATAATGGCAGGATGAGAAAACCAAGGAATTAGTGATGATGAGTTTGTTGTTGCTTCTTTTGCATTAAAATCGAGCAAATTATCAGGCGTAATAAAGCGCATGCGAGTGAAATAATTAACGATGTAACGAAATTTAGCAGCATCATCAAGTTGCTCCGTCCATTTTAGCGGGTGAGGCTGATACATGTTTTTTAAGAAGAACTTAGCGTTATCAGCACCATAGCATTGCTGCGCAAATTGAGCGTGCTTAATGGCTTGCTCGCACGACCAATCAGGGTTAAGGCCTGCATGAGAAATAAAACAATTATATTGTTCTAAATAAAGCGCTAAAGGCTGAGTTTGTAAAAACGCGATGTAGTGGGGCAGTTTACTACTGTTAAACAGTGCAGTGAGTTTGTCTTTGGGGTTAGGTGTAACGTTATTTAAATAACAGGCAATCATGTGTAAGTCATGATTGCCTAATGTGACGCTAACGCTGTCTTGATGTTGATAAATATAATCCAGGCACGCTTTAGAGTCTGGGCCGCGAGCGACAATATCACCCACTAAATATAGGTGATCTTTGCTAGGGTTAAAGTCGACTTGCTTCAACAATGAACTAAATTCGTCAAAGCAGCCTTGTAAATCACCTATTGCGTAGTCGGCCATTGTTACCTGTTTTTATCAGTGTAGGATATTAGGGCAGGCTAAGCGGAATACGTTTATGGGTGCTTTAAATTCAGCACCAAACTCGTTACGTAAAGTGTAATGTCCCTGCATGGTGCCTACCGGTGTATCTATTATTGCACCACTGGTATATTTGTAGCTTTCACCTGGGGCTATATCTGGGGTTTCACCCACCACACCTTCGCCTTGCACTTCTACTTCTTTTCCATTGGCATCAGTAATTAGCCAATAACGGCTAAGTAGCTTTGCACTGCATAAACTGTGGTTTTTTATAGTAACGGAGTAGGCGAACACAAACTTATCTAGTTCAGGTTGCGATTGCTCTTCTACATAAAACGTTTCAACAGATACCTTTACAGGTGATCCTATATTACTGCTTGTTGTCATAAATCCAGTTAGCTATATCAATAAATTGTTGTAACGACAGGCTCTCAGCTCGCAAAGTAATATCAATGCCAATGCTGGTTAATTCGTCAGCGGTTAGAAGGTTGCCAAGGCTGTTACGCAACGTTTTACGGCGCTGATTAAACGCTTCTAAACAAACGGTGTTTAATATTTTAACGCTTTTAGCGGTGCGCTGCTGTGCCTTTTTAGGGATTAAGCGAATAACCGCAGAATCGACTTTAGGTGCCGGTTTAAAGCACTCAGGCGGTACCTCTACCACAGGCATCGCATGACAATAATACTGAGTCATCACACTCAAGCGACCAAAGGTTTTACTACCAGGGCCTGCTACCATGCGCTTTACCACTTCTTTTTGCAGCATAAAGTGCATGTGCTCAATATGATCGGCAAATTCAAACAGGTGAAACAACAAAGGCGTTGAAATGTTGTACGGCAGGTTGCCGAATACTTTTAGTTTTTTGTCATCTTTAACTAGGCTTGCAAAATCAAACTTCATTGCATCGCCTTGGTTAACGGTTAATTTAGGCCCTAAAAATGGGTGTTCAATTAAACGCTGGGCTAAATCTTTATCTAGCTCAACAACCGTTAAATGGCCACTTAAATCGGCAACAGGCTCGGTAATAGCGCCTAGACCTGGGCCAATTTCTACTAAATTATCTTGCGGTTTAGGATCGATAGCGGTGACGATTTTGTCGATGATTGACTCATCGAATAAAAAGTTTTGGCCAAAACGTTTACGGGCGCGGTGTCCTAAGTGTACTTTATCGGTCATTGATTCTGTGCTTTTTCATGGGCGAGCTTAATTGCTTCGCGGATCGCTAATTCAAAACTGCCAACATCAGCATCGCCTGTACCGGCTAAATCAAGCGCAGTACCGTGATCGACTGAGGTGCGAATAAATGGAAGGCCGAGAGTTATATTCACTGACTTACCAAATCCTTTGTATTTTAGCACAGGTAATCCCTGATCGTGATACATAGCCAGCACTGCATCGGCTTCATTTAGGTATTTATCTTGAAATAGGGTATCGGCTGGTAAAGGACCGATTAAGTTCATCCCTTCAGCTCTTAATATGTCAAGTGTAGGCGTAATCGTGTCGATTTCTTCGCGGCCTAAATGGCCATCTTCACCAGCATGTGGGTTTAAGCCACAGACTAAAATGCGTGGTTGCTCAATACCAAATTTCGTTTTTAAGTCATGATTAAGAATATTAGCCACTTTAACTAGTCGCTCTTGCGTAATGGCACGAGAAACATAAGCAAGCGGAATATGTGTTGTTACTAGGGCAACACGCAGACCTTCGGTGGCTAATAACATAACCACATCGGCTGTACCTGATTGCTGAGCAAAGTACTCAGTATGGCCACTAAAAGAAATGCCGGCTTGGTTAATAATACCCTTGTGAACAGGCCCCGTAACAACGGCATCAAATGTGCCATCCATATTCTTTTCGCTGGCAATACGTAATGTATCTAACACGTATTGCCCATTGGCGTCATTAAGCACGCCAAGCTCAACGGGCTCTGCTAAATCAATTTGCTTAATATATAAGCTGCCAGCCGCTGTTGGCATTGCTTTGGCTTGTTCATCAAATTCAATTAATTCAATGTTTAAACCCAAATGCTTAGCGCGTTGTTTTAGTAGCGATGCATCTGCAATCGCTACTAGTTGCGCATCCCAGCTATGCTGTGCCAGTTTTAATAGCAAGTCTGGGCCAATGCCTGCAGGCTCACCTGGGGTTACCGCAATTCTTAAGGTCATAATTATTCGTCTATTGGGAAAATTTCAACGTGGGCTTGTTCGCGCATTTCTTGCTGCCAGTTAAAGCTTTCTTCTTTAAATTTACGATTAAACAACATGCCATGTGCACGATTACGTTTAGCTTGCTCTGTCTTATCTGCAACACGTTTATCTAGTAACTGCAAAATGTGCCAGCCAAACTGACTTCTAAATGGTTCGCTGATTTCGTTTTTATCAAGTGATAGTAACGTATCTCTAAACGCAGGCACGTAGGTGGTTGGATCAGTCCAATCGTATTGACCACCTTTAAGTGCTGAACCGGGGTCTTGTGAGTACTCTTTAGCAAGTTCTGCAAAGTCAGCATCGCCGGCGCGTAAATCTTTAACAAAGCCTGCTAGCATAGTGCGTGCTTTTTCTTCACTTAAAATGATTGAAGGCTTAATAAGAATATGACGAGATTTAACTTCGGTGGTTTCAACTACTTGGCGGCCACGTACGTCTTGTACTTTAATGATGTGGAAACCCGCACCGGAACGAAGTGGACCAATAATCGCATCTTTCTTTTTACCTTTTACAGCTTCTGCAAATAACGATGGCATTTCGTTAATACCCATCCAGCCTAATTGGCCGCCCTCAAGGGCTTTTGAGCCACTTGATGATGAAATGGCAATACGCTTAAATTCTTGGCCATCTTGCAGCAGTTCAATAACTTTGTCTGCGCGTGTTTTTGCTGAGCTTACGTCGTCTGCACTTGCACCACTTGGAATATCGATAAGAATATGACCAATATCATATTCTTCGGCATTTTGGCCTTGGCTATCCATAATTTTTAATAAGTTATCAATTTCTTGGTCGCTTACATATATACGGCGGTCTACGTTTGCACGCGTAACTTGTTGCGTGGTTATCTCTTTACGAATTTCTTCGCGGTAAGCTTGAAAGCTCTCACCCGACGCTTCAATAGTACGACGCAAATCAGCAATTGTACCGCCTTGCTCTTTAGCCATGTTGGCAAGGGTTTGGTCAAGCTGGCTATCTGAAATTTCTAAGCCCATACGCTCAGCCATCTGCATCATCAAGGTTTGATTTACTAAACGCTCAATCGCCTGAACACGCAGTGTTTCGTCTTTTGGCAGCTGTTGGTTTTGTTCTTCTGCTTGTTTTTTTACGCGATCAACAATGGTGTCTACTTCACTTTTTAAAATAACGCCTTGGTTTACAATACCAATTACTTTATCTATTTCGACAGGGGCGGCAAATGCACTTTGGCATAAGCTGAACGTTAAAACTGCTGATGTTAATAATTTTTTTAAATTCATATTCTTTTTACTACTCTTACTAATAGTACTGTTGTAATGCTAAATACGGCTAAATTGATATAGTTATTTGTAAATTTTTACTATAAATAAAGCAGTTTAGTCATTAAGAAAATACGGCCTACGATAACCAAAAATACCTTGTTGTAATAATTTTTGAGCATCGTAACGGCTTTTACTACCAAGCCCTTTTAATACAAAATTCAAACGAATACTCGAATCAAAAGTGGCTTGGGGTTGCCCAATTGACTGATTTAAATCAGTTTCAATTTGGCGATGGCCAGTAATTTGGAACGCCCAACAGCACGATTCATACTGTAATCCACTAAATACTTCAATACTGCGGTTATTATCAAGATCGCGATGGTAACTTGCAATAAATTGCCACTCGTCACTGATAGGGATGCTTGTAAATAAGCCCGCTTGCTCGATTGTATTTCCTGAGACATCATTTGCATAGCGATGGTTCAATTGAACCAGCTGATTATCGTCACCTTTATAGTCTAAGGTTAAATTTGACTGGATAATTTGCTTGCCATCCGTGTCGTACTGAATACCACCCGATAAATACCAGCGGCGGTGCCAATGTAACATGGTTTGCGCTGCAAACAAGGCATTGTAGTTACTATCGCTATTAAGCCCTTGCTCTGTAGGCTTGGCTGAATCACTTAAATAAAATATTTGGCCTGCGCTGAAGTTAAATACTTCTTCATTTTTCTTATCAAATAAACGCGTTGTAGCCCCGAGCGTAAATTGATTAGCTGCGGCAATTCGGTCAACACTTGAAAAACGCGCATCCCTGAATAAACCAAAAAAGTCATCTTGTAACTTGGTGGTATCGTATAAGCCAATGTCAGACTGATCTTTATTAGGCGTATATAAATACTGAATTTGTGGCTCTAGAGTTTGAATGCCATCGTCGATAAAAATTGAGGTGTCGCGCTCAAAGTTAAGCTGAGAATATAAGCGCACTTTTGGCAAAGTACGCGAAACATTATCGCTATACTGTGTACCCTGTAAATCACCGTCTTGTTTATAGTTAGTTTGCAATAAGCTTACTTCAGATAAAAACGACCAAGCATATTCTTTGTAATCAAAGCGTGCTTTAGGCTCTATATGCACGCGAGTAGCTTGGTCAATTACCGCTGAGCTGTTAGTAAAATGGCTCAGCTCGCCTGAAACACTAAAATCGAAATAATCAACTTTCCACGGGGTGGTTTGGGTAAAGCTAATTTGTGGTAACGCCGTATATGACTCTAAGTGGTCACCTAGTACTTCAAAGTTTTGCACTTTTATATCAGTACGCCACATTTCGCCCATATGGGTTAGCGAGCCGGTACGATAAAGCTGCGTATCGGTTTTACTGGCATAAGCGGAGTTTAAATCAGTTAGGTAGTTGTCATCACTAACATTGGTAATATCAATACTGGCTCGCCAGTCTTCACCAATATAACTTTTTTGTTGCCAATGAAACAAAAAGCGCTCGTTAAGTTCAGGCTCTGAGTCATCTTTATTTAAATATTCTACGGCCACTAAACCTTGGTGCTCTGGGGTTAAATATCTAAATTCAGTTTGTAACTGTAGCCCTTTACGTGACATATAACGCGGGGTAATAGTGGCATCATAATTAGGGGCAATATTCCAATAATAAGGCGTAATCGTTTCTAACCCATAGCGATCTGAACTTGAAAAGCTGGGCGTTAATAAGCCTGACTTACGGCGCTCATCAAGTGGGAAAGTAAAATAAGGTAAATAGAGTACTGGCGTATCTAAAATACGTAGCACGGCATTGTAGGTTTCGCCCCAGCCTTCTTCACGTGATAAGTTTATTTCATCGGCTTCAATAGCCCACACAGGCGTATTACCTGGGCACGCAGTAAAGCTTGCATTCATCAGCATTAAGCCAGACTTATCGATGGTGAGCTTTTCCGCGCCGCCTTTACCTTGTTGTTGTGTTAGGCTGTATTGTGCGCCTAATAAACTAAATGCTGAGTTATTTAAATCGGCATTTAAGCCCGAACTTTGTACGTGGCTTACATAATCGCGATAGGTAATTGGGCCAGTGGCATTAAGCAGGCCACGTTGTTTATCAATCAGTGCTGATTGTGCGGACAAACTCATGTTAACGGTGTTAATATCAACATTGCCAGTAAATTCAGCGCTTTGTGTGCCTAAAAGCTCAACGTCATCAGCGCTGATATCAACCGTTCCAAGCTCAAGGCCAGCAAGCGGTTGCCAAGCTCTGGTTTGCATTGAAGTGCCACAAAAATTGTGTGTCAGTTCAGTTTCGGCAAGCGATGGTGCGCTCAGTACGCTTAGCATCAAAATGCCCCAGGTTTTGCTCATTTATCGACCTTTATGCTCTGTGATTAGTTACAAGCTATACATAATAAAGGAAAACAATGGCAAAGTAATTAGTGAAAAATAGATAGCTTATAAAATGACACGCTTTGAGAGTTTACAACAGTTTATTAATACTCACTTTAGTGAGCAATCCTATGCGCTTAATGCAATAACCGCAGATGCCAGTTTTCGCCGTTATTATAGGTTAAACGCTGAAAATAAAAACTTTATTGTGATGGACTCCGATCCAAAAAAAGTTAACAACGTCCCTTATATTGCATTAAACAAGGTGTTTTCTGAGCAGGGGTTTTTATTACCATCCATTATTCATAGTGACGAGCAGCAAGGTTTTTTTATTCTAAGTGATTTAGGTAGCACCCATTTAGCTGACTTGCTTGATGATGGCAATCGCAGCGAGTATTACCAGCAACTGATCAGTTTAAGTGCCAAGTGGGCAAAAACTCCAGCCGCGCCGTCAATGAATCCGTATGACCGTGACTTTATTGCACTTGAACTGGATATTTTTAAAAATTGGCTGGTTAATGATTTTATTAGCGCAGAGCTCAGCGCTGAGCAGCAACAGACTTGGCAAACAAGCACTGCGCTGCTAATAAATACACTGCTTGAGCAACCCACAGTCACAATGCACCGCGATTACCACAGCCGTAATATTATGCGCTGCGAGCAGCAATGGGCGATTATTGATTATCAAGACGCGGTACAAGGCCCATTATGTTACGACTTAGTCTCACTTTTAAGAGACTGCTACTTTAAATTGCCTAAAGACGAGCTAGCTCACTTACTTGAGTTTGGTTACGACGAATTTAAACGCCAAGGTTTAATAACTAACGAGTCATTTGCAGAATTTAAATATTGGTTTGATTTAACGGGTTTACAACGCCATTTAAAAGCGGCGGGTATTTTTTGTCGTTTATATTTGCGTGATGGTAAACAAGGTTACTTAGCAAATATACTCCCTACACTTAAATACGTAATAGAGGTGGCGGCACAATACCCTGAGCTTAGCGACTTATCGGCTTTGATAAAAACTAGCGTGGTGCCAAAGGTGCAACAGCGGTTAAAAGAGGAACAACCATGAAGGCGATGATATTAGCCGCTGGGCGCGGTAAACGTATGATGCCGCTCACCGCAGAGTTACCTAAGCCTATGTTATGTGTAGCGGGAAAACCACTGATTGAGCATCATATTATGCGCCTAAAGGCTGCAGGTATTACTCAAATAATAATTAACCTTGCGTGGCAAGGAGATAAAATAAAAACCTATTTTGCTGATGGGCGCGCGTGGGGCGTGACTATAACCTATAGCCAAGAAGTGACGGGCGGGCTTGAAACCGCAGGCGGTATTATTCAAGCGCTTCCTTTACTTGGTGAATCATTTATTGTGATTAATGGGGATGTTTACAGCGACTATGATGTCAGTGCATTAATGCAGCTACATTTACAGCCTAAAGAGGCGCACATTGTATTGGTTGAAAACCCTGCGCATAATCCTGATGGCGATTTTGCACTGAGCTACTTACCGACAAATAGCCAGCGATATACTTTTTCAGGGATAGGGCGTTATCAAGCTGACTTTTTTGAGGGGCTAGCCCCAGGCATTCGGCCATTAGGCCCTTTGCTACGTGAAAAATTAAATGAACATTTAGTCTCCACTGAACTCTATATTGGCCAATGGGACGATATAGGCACACCAGAGCGTTTATCGGCTCTTAACCAACAATTAGCACCATAAGCTAAATATAAAACACTAGAGGTAAGTTTTAAAATGTGGGGAAAAATTCTCGGTTTCTGTTTTGGTTTTATGTTTGGCAAAATATTTGGTGCCATTTTAGGCTTATACCTAGGCCATATGTTTGATAAAAGCCTAAAAAAAGACTTTGATAAAGCTGGCGGCTTTTCTAACCTTTTTAAAGGCGATGATGTTAACGAACGCCAAGCGTTGTTTTTTTCGAGTTGCTTTGCGGTAATGGGACATATTGCCAAGTCGAATGGCCGTGTTAGCGAAACCCACATTAAAGCAGCGACGCTGTTTATGGATGAAATGGGCTTAAAAGGCGAAGAGCGCCGTGAAGCGCAGCAGGCGTTTCAATCGGGTAAAGACAGCGACTTTTCACTCAAAGATACGGTTTATGACTTTAAAGAACGTTTTGCTAAACGTTATGATTTACTGCAGTTATTTTTAGAAATTCAAATCCAGATGGCGTTTTCTGACGGGGTACTTGCTGCACAAGAAAAGCAATTACTGCAAGAAGTTAGTAAGCAGCTAGGTGTGTCTAAAGCACACTTTGCCTTTGTATTAAAACGTTATCAAGCAGAGTTTAACTTTAGGCAGCAACAACAGCGTTTTAAACAGCAGCAAAGTCAAAGTAGCAGCTACCGTGAAGGCTCAGGGCATCATGTACCACCAAGTAATGATATGAACCGTTCGCAAGCATTGGCCTTATTAGGGTTAAATAAAGACGCATCGCAACGTGATATTAAAGTAGCCTACCGAAAGCTCATGGCTCAGCACCATCCTGATAAGCTCGTATCGCAAGGTTTACCTAAGCATATGATGGAAGTCGCGGTTAAAAAAAGCCAAGATATTCAAGCGGCATACGAGTATTTAAAAAAGGCGGCGTAAAAACCCGTCTATTTCTTTGCTTAGCCGTGCATGTTGCTGCGGCGCATCGCGTAATCCAAACAACTGACGTTGGCGATAATCAAACTTTGCATTTCGATTAACCCAACGCTGACGGTTTTTAAGGTTCATTAAGATATCATTACTGTCTGTAGCAAAATAAATATCTAACAAAGCAGGGGCGACCAAAGATGTTATTTGGCTTAACTTTGCATTGCGTTTTGTATTAGGAAGGTAGCTACTTAAACTAATGAAGGCGTTTATTTTTGAGTCTGAAAATTCAGCGTAGTGCTCCAACAACACCCCAGCACTGGTGCCTTGTGCAATAACAACAATATTCTCAGACTCCATCGCAGCTTGTTGGTATAAAGCTTCGTAGCGAGCGACTAGTTTTAATTTATAGTTATCTACCACTTCAGTATTTACTTGTTCAACATAGTCAGCATGATGGGGCTGTTTTTGTGTACTGGTGTCTGGCTTAGTATTTGCGTTGGCTGTTTCATTATTTTTGCCCACAGGATCATTAATCGTTTTTGCTGCATCATCTTGAGCTGCTTGCCAATCAATATCAGGAACTGTCATTGCATAAGAGGTATACCCTTGATTATTCAGCTCTTTACGTAAAAAATTCATACCTGCATTGTTTGTCGGCGTTGATTGCCAGTCAGGAATAAGTATGACTACACCTCTAAAGTCCGCACTCATATATTCACTGTATAAAGTTAAAAACTCAGTATCACCAGCTAAAATAGGCTTTACTTCATCACTTTGGGCTAGGCGAGAGATATCCGCATCAATATTTTTTGAAAAGGGAGGAGGAGCGATATACTCAGCACTCAGCGCTTGAAAACTGATTAACGTACAGCCAAGCACAAGAGTAGTAATAATGACTTTAAACATCTGCGTAATAAACATAATAAGCTTTTAATTTAAATCTTATTTATGTATCGGCGTAGTGCTCTTAAAGTTTAGCTATTTACTGTAAATAGCTAAAAGATTAAACCGTATTAAAACTCGGGCTCAACTTCAAAAGTAAGTACTTGCTCCGTTACAGGGTGTTTGAGTTGTAGCATTTGTGCATGTAGCTGTAACCGAGGAGCAGCAGCAAGTGCGTCTTTATGGGCGTAGAGGCGATCGCCTAAAATAGGATGGCCTAAGCTTAGCATGTGCACGCGCAGCTGATGTGAGCGCCCTGTAATAGGAGTAAGCTCTACACGGGTTGCCTGTGTTTCACGTTCAAGCACTTTAAAATGAGTGAGCGAAGGTTTGCCATTGTCATGATCAACCATTTGCTTAGGACGGTTCGGCCAATCACAAATAAGCGGTAAATCAACAGAGCCTGTTTCAGTTTCAAGTTGTCCGTATACTCGTGCAATGTAACGTTTTGCTGTTTCGCGCTCTTGAAATTGCATACTTAAATGCCGATGAGCGGCTTTGTTCATTGCTAAGCAAAGTATGCCTGAGGTAGCCATATCTAAACGGTGAACAATTTTAGCACTAGGAAAAACACGGTTGACGCGATTGATTAAACTATCGGCATGTTTTGGGTCTTTACCTGGGACGGTGAGTAACTCGCTAGGCTTATTTACAATAAGTAAATCATCATCTTGAAACAGTATAGTTAAATACGGGCTCATAGGGGGATTGTAGTTAACTAACACGGCAGACCTCAGTGATTTTGAAGTGCGCTATTTTAGTGGAGTGAGGTCTTAGGCTCAAGTAAAAAGCGCGATATAAATATCGCGCTTTCTTTTTATACACACGCTAGTTGATCTTTAACTAACGACTGACAGCTAGATTCTCTAGTGCGAAACCACAATCAAACGAATCGCATCGAGTTTTAACTGCGCTTTTTCAATATGTGCGGTTAGCTCATTGCGTTGTTTATCGTAAAAGGTAATTTCCTCTTGGCGAATGTTTGGATTAATTTGCTTCAGTGCAACTAATCGCTGTTGCTCTTCGCTTAACGATGTTTGCATTTTTGCTAATGACTCGGCACGGATAACATCCAGCTTTTGTTGCGCCATGTTTTTTGCGGTATTGATCATTGGATGAACCGCACTTTGCAATGCACCAGCTAATTTACTCGCCGTTTGACGACCTACCGCAGATAGTTGCTGATTAAAGCCATCAAAACCAACATTTTCACCTAAGTTATTACTGCTCTTATCGAGTAAAATACGAATTGGCGTAGGGGGTAAAAAGCGACCCACTTGCAGTACTTTTGGTGCCATGGCTTCGGCAACAAATATTAGCTCAACAAAAAAGGTGCCTGGTGGTAACTTTTTGTTTTTAAGTAACGCCACCGATGAACTACCAAAATCATCATCACAAATCATATCCATAGTGCCTTGCACCATAGGGTGATCCCAACTAATAAAGTGCACATCTTCCTGAGAAAGCGCGGTATCGCGGTCAAAGGTTACTGTCATACCATCGTCTTTTAGCGATGGGAACGAAGCGTTTAACATGTGCTCAGTGGGCTTTAAAATAATGGTGTTTTCACCTTTATCTTCTTGGCTTACACCAAAGGTGTCGAACACGTTGATCATGTAGCTTGGCAGTTCAAACTGGTTATCGAGCTTTTCAATGTCAGCTACAAGTGAGTCAGCAGCACCTTGTCCCGATGAATGTAGCTCTAGTAAGCGATCTCGACCACTTTCCATTTGTTTGCGTAATACTGCATTTTTCTGTGCTACTTGCTCAAGGAGTGGATCTAGCTCATCTTCATCACAATTATGAGCTGCAATGTACTCAAGTAAATCTTCGCTAAACTCTTTATACAGCAACTGCCCAGTGGTTGATGTGCTTTCAAACGCATCTAAGCCTTCGTTATACCAACGCAGTAGTACTTCTTGGGCCGTGTTTTCAAAATAAGGCACGTGAATGTTTACATCTTGTGTTTGCCCTATACGGTCTAATCGACCAATACGTTGCTCAAGTAAATCGGGGTTGAGTGGTAAATCAAATAACACTAAGTGATGTGAGAACTGAAAGTTACGACCTTCTGAACCAATTTCTGAACACAGTAATATTTGTGCGTTATCGTATTCATCGGCAAAGAATGCCGCAGCGCGGTCACGTTCAATAATCGACATACCCTCGTGGAACACAGACGCTTTAATTGCTTCGCGTTCACGTAATATTTGCTCAAGGCTAATCGCTGTTTCGGCTTTAGCACAAATAAGCAGTACTTTTTCACGCTTGAGTGTTTTTAGCGTTTCAATTAACCAATCTACGCGAGGGTCAAATAATCCCCAACTTGCGCTTTCACCTTCAAATTCTTGAAATATTTTTTCAGGGAAAAGTGCACGTTGCGCACTGAGCTCGGCATTTTGAATGCCACTCATATTACCCAGTACGGTCATTGCTGTTTTGTATTGCTTAGGTAATGCCATTGGGTAGGCATGTAATTTACGGCTAGGGTAGCCATCAATGCCACTGCGGCTATTTCTAAATAATATGCGCCCAGTGCCATGGCGATCTAATAACATATTGAGTATTTCTTTGCGTGCAGCAAGGTCGCCTTGTTGGGCTTTTTCAAGGATATCGGTGATATCTGTTTCTTTTAATAGCTCAATTAATGTGGCCTTTGCGCTGTCATCCAGTGCTTGTTCTTGTAATAACTGATTAGCAGCTTCGGCAACGTCTTTGTAGTTTGCTTCTTCTTCTTTAAACACGTCATAGTCGTAAAAACGATCTGGGTCGAGCAGTTGTAAACGAGCAAAATGACTACGATGACCCAGTTGGTCTGGCGTAGCGGTAAGAAGAATTAGCCCTGGAATATCTTGGCTCAGCTCAGCCATACGTTGGTATTCAGCACTAGGTTTATTGTTATTAATGCTTAAATGATGCGCTTCATCGATTACTAATAAATCCCAGTCGGCCAACGTAGCTTGTTCAAACCAGCGTTTTTTCTTGGTTAAAAACTCAAGGCTAGTAAGCACCAATTGCTCGGTATCAAATACATTAGGTGAATCAGCAAACGCTTCGTCGCAGCGTTCTTCATCAAAAATAGAAAAACGTAAATTAAAACGGCGTAGCATTTCTACTAACCATTGGTGTTGTAAGTTCTCAGGCACAACAATAAGTACACGGCTGGCACGACCGGTGATAATTTGTTGATGTAAAATCATGCCCGCTTCGATGGTTTTACCTAAGCCTACTTCATCAGAAAGTAATACACGCGGTGCAAAACGTTTACCGACTTCTTGAGCAATATAAAGCTGATGCGGAATAAGATTAGCGCGTTGACCAATTAAGCCTTTAATAGGTGACTGCTGACGTTCAAACTGATGTAACCAAGTTTGATAGCGCAAAGTATACCGATCAAAACGGTCCACTTGGCCTGCAAATAAGCGGTCTTGCGGTTTATTGAACTTGATAAAGTGATCTAAAAAAGTTTCTTTTAATTGTGCTTTTTCACCGTTATCAACACGTTCACCGTGATAGCACAGTAATTCGCCTTGTACTTCAATTGACTCAACTTGTAATTCCCACTCCTCAACGCTTCGGATTACATCACCAGGATTAAATGCTACGCGGGTTACCGGAGCTTCTGCAGAAGAATAAACACGGTTTTCACCACTGGCAGGAAATAAAATGCTGACCTGGCGGCCATCAATGGCAACAACGGTGCCTAATCCTAAATCTGACTCTGTGTCACTTATCCAACGCTGACCTAAGGAAAAATTCATGTATGTCTCGTCTATGAAGAAAAAGGCGGCTATGTTACCTGTTAGATAACACCACTGCAAGGCGCTATTTGCCTGACTTTTAATTAATTTTATAAGTATGAATTATTACCAACCATCAGCGCGCATTAGTGCGTCGATTTTGTGGAAAATTCAAACTAAATGATATTTGTCATAAAACAGACTTTTATGACAAATAGACTAAACTCAAATTATACCTAAGTAATTAATCAAGTTTATTAGTAACCACTGATTAGTTTATTGGGTATAGCATAAAAATCATAAAACGTAAGGAAAGTACTATGGGAAAAGCTTCAAATTTTGATAGTAAAATGTATGTGCTAGATACCAATGTATTACTTCACGAACCCCTCGCGTATTTGTCATTCCAAGAGCACCAAGTGGTTATCCCAATGACCGTATTGGAAGAACTTGATCATATAAAAGATAGAAAACACGATGTGAGCCGCGATGCGCGAGTGGCTATTCGTGGCCTTGATGGGGTGTTGAGTCAGGCAACTCCCGAACAAATGTTACAAGGTGTGGCGCTGCCAAGGAATAAACAAGGCGGATCGACAGGCAGCTTAATTATTGTAAACGACCATTTATTTGCCGATTCTATTTCTGGTTTGCCGGGCAATGAAAACGACCACCGTATTATTAATTGTGCGGTGCATTTACAAAACCAGCACAGCGATAAAAAAGTCATATTAGTAACTAAAGATATTAACATGCGCTTAAAAGCCAAAGGGGCGGGGCTTAAATATGTTGAAGACTATCGTACTGATCAATTAATTGACGATATTGATTTACTCACCAGTGGTTATAAAAAAATTGAGGGCGATTTTTGGCAGCATGTCGGCCAGTGTAATACTGAGCAACACGGACGTGAAACAGTTCATCATATCCCTAAAGATTTAATTCCTGATGTGTTTTGTAATGAATATTTACTTGATGATGGCGATCAGTTTGCCGCTAGAGTTAAATCGTATGATGGTGAGCATATTACCATTAAAGATATTGGTGCAGAGCGATTGATGCATCAAAGTGCATGGGGAATAAAGCCAAAAAATATTTACCAAGCAATGGCTCTTGATGCCTTGCTCGACACGTCTATTGAGCTTGTTATTTTAACTGGCCCAGCGGGATGTGGTAAAACTTTACTGGCACTTGCGTGTGCGCTAGAGATGGTGATTGAAAAAGGTATTTACGACAAAGTCATTGTAACCCGTAATACCCCTGAAATTGCAGAATCAATTGGCTTTTTGCCTGGTACCGAGGAAGAAAAAATGGCGCCTTGGTTGGCTGCCATAACCGATACCTTAGAAGTGCTGCATAAAGGTGATGAAAACCCAATTTCGAGCCGTAATTACATTATGGAAAAAGCCAATATTCAGTTTAAGTCGGTGAACTTTATGCGCGGACGTAGTATTCAAAATGCGGGGGTGATTTTACAACCCCGAATTGAAAATAATTTAAAGTTTTTACCTCTTTGTTTTTCATGGCCTATAGCAAAAGTAAAAAGAATTTTAAAAAAAATTGATTTCTTTAACTACTCTAAGCAGTCCCATAATTGCAAACTTTTACTAAATATTCGAAATTTACGAGAAGAGTACTACACACAGTCTCGCAACAATTTAACTATTTTGGAGGCTGCGTAATGAAAAGCTCTATTGATAATCGAAATCCTCGTGTACTTGATACATCAGCATTGGTCCATGATCCTAAATCGCTTCTTTCCTATCGTGATGATGTATACATTTGTTTAACCGTGTTGGAAGAATTGGACAATCTTAAAGAGAGAACTAATAAATCTGTAAGTGCAGATGCACGGATGTGTATAAGAATGTTGGAAGACATCATAAATGGACATACAGCCGAGGAAATGGAACTAGGTATTCCTTTACCATCTACCGAAACCGCCCAGAGAGGAAAGCTTTTCATCGGAATTGACACTCAATTGGATATGGCTAGGGAGTTAAAGCACGGGATAGGAAGTGACGCTGATAACAGAATTATTAATTATGCTTTATATCTTCAAAAAGAACTCGATAAAGATGTAACAATTGTTAGTCGTGATATTAATATGCGGTTGAAAGCTCGAACAGTTGGAGTTAGGGCTGAGGACGTTGCCGTAGATAATCAAATATCAGATATTGATCTTTTATACACAGGTGTACAAGCTTTTGAAGGAGATCTTTTTAATCGAATTAAATCAGACAAAGACTTCAAGGTTTCAGGAGAAGTTTATACATTCCCAGTAAGCTTATTTAACGATGAAGTTCAGCCAAACATGTATTGGTACGATGAAACTGGACACATTGGGCGAATTTCAGAAGTGACAGATACTGAGGTATACACAAAGCTATTGCCTCGTAAGCACGAAAAAGTATGGGGTATTTTGCCTAAAAACCAGAGACAGGCGGTGGCTTTAAGCCAATTAACAGACCCTTATTATGACTTAAATATCATACTTGGCCCAGCAGGCTCTGGGAAAACTTTTTTAGCCGTTGCGGCAGCGTTACATCAAGTATTAGAGTTGAAAAAATATAAGAAAATAGTAGTTGTTAGGTCTCGGGACTTCATGGACGACGATCCCGGCTTTTTACCCGGTGATTTAACCGAGAAATCAATGCCGTTATTAGCAGGTATCACAGATGCACTTATATCAATGCATTCAGGTGATAACAATGAAGGTAATATCAGTGCAACTGTTGAGCATGTCATAGAGCGTGCCAATATAGAGTTTACCTCTATGGCTTATTTTCGAGGCAGGTCAATTGATGATGCTGTTTTAATTATTGATGAAGCACAAAATATGACCCGTGCTCAAATTAAAGGAATGCTTAGCCGCGGTGGGAAAAATTGTCGTACGATTGTACTGGGTAATCTAGCTCAAATAGATGATAAATTTGTAACAGCAGCTTCTTCTGGTGCAAGTGCGGCTGTTAATGTTTATAGGAATTATGAAAAAGGCTCGGTGCTCATATTTGATGAAGTAGAGCGCAGTAGCTTGGCTGAATTCACTGAAAAGAATATGTAGAAGTCAAAGTTCAATTCAAATCATTTAAAATATTGCCATAATAGCCACTGCTTTTAGTAGTGGTTTTTTATTTTTTAAAGGTAAGCGTCTAGCTAACGACACCCAGCTTGTTTAATGTTCCAAGGTAACAGCGATTCAAGATTATTAGGCTGCTCAGCTAGGTGCTGTAAGCAAGTAGAAATATAATCATGCACCACAAGGTCATTTGCCTTTGCGGTTTCAACAAGGCTATAAAGTATCGCACTGGCATGTGCACCCTTGCTGGTATGTGAGAACAGCCAGTTTTTTCGCCCTATTACGAACGGTTTTATGGCTCGCTCTGCACGGTTATTATCAATACTGAGCCTGCCATCATCGAGGTAACGCCGGAATTTCTCAAACTGATTTATCGCGTAATTAATGGCTTTACCTAGCGCCATTTTGGGCGGAATTTTATCTTTGTGTTTGAGCAACCATTGGTATAACTCGTCAACAATGGGTTTGGCTTTTCGTTGTCTAACAGTGTACTTTTCTGTGGCTGGTTTATCTTTGATGGCTTGCTCAATACCGTAGAGCTTGCCAATAAGGTTGAGCGCCACATCCGCTTTGCCTGTTTTCTTATTATTGCCTTTCGCTTCGATGAATTTACGACGCATATGAGCAAGGCATGCAACCAGTGTTGCCTGAGTTTGCTCGTAAGCCTTATAGCCGTCAACGTGCATATAGCCTTGGTAACCATCAAGAAAATCAACCGCACATTGGCCCGCACGGCTGTTATGGTAATCGAACAGGACAATATTGGTGTCTTCCTTCGGTTTATCATCGCCACAACAATACAGCCACATATAGCTTGTCGCTTTATCTGCGTGAATGATGTTTAACGGGGTTTCATCAGCGTGAATAACCGCTTGAGATAACAACACCTCTTTTAAGCGTTGATACAGAGGAGACAATATTTGCGCGCAGCGTAGCATCCAGCTCGACATGGTTTGTCTGCTTAATTCTATACCAATATCACCTAACATTGTTTCTTGGCGATAAAGCGGTAGGCCAAACTGGTATTTACACGTGATTATTTGACTCAGTAAGCTGGCCGTTGCATACTTTTGGGAATGGGTGCTGCGGGCATCGGGGCGGATTTCACCACACAATCAATGCCTTCTTGCTCACAGTGACGGCACGTATATTTCGGACGAATCGTTTTAATCACTTTGATATGCGCTGGCACAAACTCTAACGCTTCACTGCTGCTTTCACCCATTTTATGCAAGGGGTTTTGACAGCAATCACATACTTTTTGACCCTCATCGAGGTCAACAATCACGTCTACTCGCGGTAACTGCGCTGGCAGTGGGCGGCGTTTAGGTTTGGCTTTTGCTTTCTTTACTGAGGGGGATGTTGCCAATAGCGCTTTATCATACTCATCAAGCGTTTCTTCCGCTTCATTGAATACTTCGCCTGCACCCGGCATCTTTTCTGATTTCTTGGCATATTCTTTAGCAAGTTTCGCGTTGTAAGCTTGCAGTAATTCGTGAATTTGCGCATCTTTTTTAGCTAACTCTTCATCCATGCGCTGCTGCAACTCAAGCAGCATGCGCTTGAGTTGTTCTGGGTCGTCAGGCAGTGAGTGTGCATCAAGTTTCATACCTGCAATTTAACAAAATCTTATGCACCTTTCTCGTTTGCAGGGCAAATAAAAACGGATGTGTGGCAATGATCGTTTACTGTTAATTAGATCATAGATTGATACTGCAATTCTTCATGACCAAGCACATCATATCCCGACAACAACCAATCCAGTTGCCCAGAACTGAGC
>NZ_LYRQ01000070.1:0-17915 GCF_001661605.1 Pseudoalteromonas sp. MQS005
ATACAACGCCAAACGCGTTTTATGCGACAGTTTAAGCAAGAAGTTAATAGACTAAAGTAGATACTTGAAGACTTTTATTATCAGAAATTCCAAATTTTAGTAAGGTCGATTAAATCGAACTTACACCAAATTTGCTTGGTGACAATAGCGTTTTGGACCCACCTGACCCCATGCCGAACTCAGCAGTGAAACGAAACAGCGCCGATGATAGTGTAGCATTTGCTATGTGAAAGTAGGACATTACCAGGCTCCAAATTAAAGAAAGCCCGACTAGAAATAGTTGGGCTTTTTTACGCCTGCAGGAAAGTGAAAATGCAGGTTCGAGGTGAAAGGTATTAGGTTAAAGGAAGAGAATTGAACAGACCCAATTCCACGACATACTAATGCGCTGTCGCTGCAAAGTAGTATACGTACTCCAAATCCAAGTCAGTGTTAAGCCTAAAGCCCTCAGTTTTGAAGTATTACCATCAGCACTCTCTCTTTACTGATCTTAGTTATTTTCCTTGCATCTTTAAACTAGTCCCTAAATTATCATCTTGTTGCAATTTCATTGTTGGTTTAATAACTGTCCTGTGTAAAACTATCTAGGATAATTTAGTAAATCAGGTGACATGAATGTCGAATATAAAAGCTTGGAAACTTCTCAGCCTGTTTTGTTTGTTTACAGCACTGATTGGTTGTCAATCTAAAGAAGAACAGCTACAACAAACAATTCAAGAGTCCATTAAAAAGGCCGATGTCGAGCTTACTCAGCTTGGTAAAGCACTTGATAATGGTAGTATACGTAATGCGATTATTCTTAAAGAATACAGTCGTATCCTTAAACAACAGCAGCCTGAACTCAGTAAGGTTGTTGATGTAGTTAGCCTTGATGCCACACGCCAGGGAGCCCTTTATAGTGGCTTAACCCAACGCCTTGATGATATTAAGGGTAATTACTTAATTCCTCCTTACGAAGACACTTTATACAATATTGATTTATTGCGTGAGGCAGCAAAGCCAACGTTATTTTCTGATGCCTTAACCGATCCTATTAATATGCTTGCGGATATGTCGAATGGTTCTTTAGCACGAGTTGGTGCTATAAGCCAAAAAGCTGAAGGCGAAGGGGTCGGTAACCAAATGGTAGGTAATCCTAACTATGGTAATTGGCAAACGAATAGTAGTGGTATTAGCTTTTGGCAGTGGTACGGCATGTACCGTATTTTGGGTGATGTATTTGACCGAGTTGAATACGGAAGTTGGAGTAAACGCCGTAAGTATAGTTACTACAATGACTATGGTCGTACTCGTTACTCAAGCCCTAAACAAATAAAAACCCAAAGTGCATTAGAAACACGTACACGACAATCTTACCAACGCCAAGGCAAGCAGTTCACTAGTCCTTATGCGAGTAAAAAAACAGGTGCATCAGGTTTGAGTCGCAGCAGTTATACGCCGCCTAAAAGTCGCAGCAGTTACTCAAGAGCGAGTAGTTATAGCAATAATTCAGGATCGGTTCGTAATAGCAGTAGCAGAACCTCGCGCGGCGTAAGTCGTGGTAAGTAAAGAATAACGTTGGAGTTAGAATAATATGTATGAATTTAATGGAATAACTATGTGGTCTTTGCAAGCACTGTCTGTGGACTTTGCAATTATCATCTTACTGTTTGTGAGCTTAAAGTATATTAAAGGTTGGGTATCTAATTTACATGCCAATGATGAAATTACCGAGCGCGATAACTTTGCATTTGGAATAAGCTTTGCCGCTGGTTTGGTAGCACTTGCGATTGTGTTAACGGGCGTGAGTAGTGGTGCCTTTGCTGCTACGTTACAAAAAGAAGCTCTGTTAATGCTTGGCTATGGCGCATTAGCAATTTTGCTTATAAAGCTGGGTCACTTTTTTCAAGATAAAGTGGCGCTGCGTAAAGTGAGCTTACATAACGAAATAGTCAAAGGTAACGTTACTGCGTCAATTATTGATTTTGGCCATGTAGTAAGTGTTGCCGTGGTTATCCGCTCTGCACTATTGTGGGTTGCTACTGAAGGTTGGCATGGCATTCCTATTGTTATTGCTGCGTTTGTCATTGGTAGTGTGGTATTGCTGTTAGTAAGCCAATATCGCGTGCAGTTATTTAAGCGCACCAATAAAAGTGGCGACTGCCTACAACAGGCTATTATTGATGGTAATTTAGCAGTAGGTGTTCGTTATGCAGGCTTTTTAATTGGTAGTGCATTAGCCATTACTGCTGCAACAGGCATTGCTCCTTATGCTGCTGACAATATTAATGCGAGTTTACTTTACTGGGCGCTAAGCGCCGTTGTTTGTTTGGTTGCTTTCATTTTACTGCACTTACTGACGATTAAAATCATTCTTGCTGGCTGTAATATTTCAGATGAAGTGAATCGTCAAAAGAATGTGGGTGTTGCCGCTATTTCTGCAGCTGTGTCATTTGCTGTCGGGATCACTATGGCCACACTACTGGGTGCATAATCACGTGTCATCAACTCAAGCTTCCCCAAGTAAATTTAATTTACTTGGGCATGATATTTTACTGATCACTGTTATGGCCGTACTCGCTGGGTGCGGCCTTATTTATGAATATTTACTTTCTCATTACGCTGGCCGAGTACTCGGCTCAGTTGAGAGTGCAATTTACGCCATGATAGGCACTATGATTGTAGCTATGGGGATGGGTGCATTTTTAGCGCGTTGGTTTAAAGATGCCTTCACCGCATTTGCTTGGCTAGAGAGTATTATTGCGCTCATAGGTATGGGCTGTATATTAGCCATTGCCAGCATTATTGCCGTGAGTTATTCACTCCCTCATTTATTCTCAAGTATTTTTAATATTCCACCTGACGTTATTCTTAATGGTTACGTGTTTCAAAAGCTGCAAGAGTGGTCTCGCTTTTTACCTTATGTATTTGGCTTAATATTAGGGCTATTTATTGGTATGGAAATACCGCTTATTGCGCGCATTCGCCAGCATGTTTATGGACGTTTTTTAGAAAATAACGCCGGCACTATATATGGGGCTGACTATATTGGCGCTGGTATTGGCGCGGCAATTTGGGTGAGTATTATGCTCGCGATGCCAATAATGCAAGCCGCCGCTTGGACAGCGCTATTTAACATTATTGCCGGACTTGCCTTTTTATGGCGTTATCATAGCTATGTGCGCTTTGCTAAGTTGCTATTGGTTTGCCATATATTACTGCTGGTGTTATTCGCTTTTATTTTGCAGTTTGGTAGTAGCTGGATGGATAACCTAAGTAACGTACTATACAAAGATAAAGTTATTTACTCTCAGGCGACTAAGTATCAACATGTGGTGCTAACAGAGCGTTTAAGTAAAAATCAGCCTCAGCCAATTACTGATCTATATTTAAATGGTCGTTTGCAGTTCTCTAGTGTAGATGAGCAAATATATCACTCAATGCTCGTTTACCCTGCCATGCTGGCATCTAATCGTCATGACCGTGTTTTGATTATTGGCGGCGGTGACGGATTAGCCATGCGTGATGTATTAAAGTGGCCGGTTGAGGAAGTGACCTTAATTGATTTAGATGGCCAGCTACTTAATTTATTTGGTCATAAAGATAACCAATACACGCCGCCTGAAGATATTAAACAGCGACTAGTGGCACTCAATAATGAATCGATGCATGACCCGCGAGCAAATATTATTGTGGGCGATGCATTTTTAGAAGTCGAAAAGCTACTGGATCAGTCAAAGCAGTTCGATACTATTTTAATTGATTTGCCAGACCCTAATCACCCTGATCTTAATAAGATGTACAGCGATTACTTTTATAATCATGTACGCCAATTATTAGCGCCTGATGGTGCTATGGCGGTACAGTCAACATCGCCTTATCATGCGAAAAAGGCATTTTTAAGTATTGCTAAAACGGTGAAAGCCGCAGGTTTTGATTATGTAGAGCAATATCAGCAAAACATTCCTTCGTTTGGTCAATGGGGATGGACTATTGCGACTAAAATGGGGCAATCACCTAGTGCCCGTATTAGCAATATAACTGATATGCCAGTGCCATCTCGGTGGATTAGTAAAAAATATTTATTAGCGAGTTTTGCATTTCCTAATAACTATTTTGAACAAGTGAACGATATTGAAGTCAATAGGTTAGGTTCTGGTCGCTTGTATGATTACTACCGAGCAGCTTGGCAAATAGAAAGTGAATTGTATAAAAATTAATAAAACATGGTTGACATAATATGTCAGCCGTGCGAATCTTAACTCAGACATAATATGTCAAACGACGAAAAGGCAGAGACATGGAATTAAATGAACTTTCAATAAAATTAGCGTCTTTTGAAACCGAGGGTGCTAACTTTGAGTCTTTCTTGATTGCCAATCCAGGTGAGCAAGATGTTTTACAAGTCATTGTTGATGGAAATGACGAGCTTCCAATTTTTGTTACTCAAACACAAGAGCAATTACTATGTATTAGCTACTTGTTTGACGAAGATGAAGTAAAAAGTGAATTACGCAACGAGTTAAACGAAACACTACTGCGTTTAAACGTGCCAATTCCACTGAGTGCATTTGCTAAGATCGATAATAAATACGCGATTTTTGGTGCACTGTCGGTAAATTCATCTCTAGATGATGTTACCCACGAACTAGTGACATTAGCTGATAACGCTATAGATGCACTAGAAGCCGTGACCTTATATTTAAACGATTAGTAGCTAGTTAGTGGAGTTAAGATTATGAGTATTTTAAAAAAATTATTTACAGCAGTACGTGGCGGCGCACGTGAAGCAGGCGAAGCAATTGTTGATGCCAATGGTATTCGTATTTTTGAGCAAGAAATTGCTGATGCACAAAATGCGTTACACCGTGCTAAAAAAAGCCTAACAGAAGTGATGGCTAAAGAAATGCAAACTAAGCGTAAAATTAGCGCAGTAGATGCATCAATTGCTGAGCATGAAGCTTATGCAGGTCAAGCCCTTGAAAAAGGGAATGAAGCATTAGCATTAGAAATTGCAGAAAAAATTGGTGACTTTGAAGCTGAGAAAGCTGAGCACGAGCAAGTGTTAGCGGGCTTTAGTAATCACATAGTGACTTTGAAGCAGCAAGTAAAAGATGCTGAAAAATCAATTAAGGAAAATCAGCGTCAGCTTACTATGGTTAAAACCACAGAAAGCGTTCAGCAAGCGACAATGGCTGTAAACAGCACGCTTAATACTAATAATTCATCAATGACATCGGCGCGTCAGTCGCTTGAGCGTATTAAGCAACGCCAACAAGACCGTACTGATCAATTAGGTGCTGCAAAGTCTCTAGAAGCAGATGTTAATGGCGACGATTTAAAAGCTAAAATGGCTGAAGCAGGTATTGGTGATACGAATCCAAAAAGTGCTGATATTTTAGCGCGCATTAAAGCGAAGCAAAATAGCTAACATTTAGAACCATATCAAAAAGGTAACCGAGTTTCGCTCCGTTACCTTTTTTGCTTACAGAGGCACCTTATATGTTTAATTTTTTCAAATCTAAAAAAAAGCCAGAACGTCAGCTTAATCATGCGAGTGACCTTAAAAAAGGCGACATGTTTACTGTCATTGATTCGTTTGCTTATCCTTCATGGCTTAAAGGTCAAACGTTGCGCGTTATTGATGTGCAAACGTATCAGTACCAACACAGCAGTGATACTGAATTTGTACTTGAAACTAACACTGGCCAAGTGGTGTTTTTACAAATAGAGCAAAATGATGGTGAACAGTGGGCAAACTTCTCTATAAAAATTCAGCGTGATGAAGTTGAAGAGATCTTTGGTCTTGATGAATTTGCGCGTATTTTTGATGAAGAGTCATTAACACATATCACGGTACAAAATACCCCTGAGCGTTTTATGCAATTTTTAGCGAAAAGCTATCAACAAAGTGAATCGCCTTATGTATGTTATTTTCATAATAAAGACTTTCGTGGCCAAACGCTGCCTCGCTATGAGCAAGAAGGTGGTGAACCATGCGAAATGATTTGCTTAGCCTCTCCTGATGAAGGACATAGCGTTAATATAGAGATTTGGGAGGGAGGTGAAACAGAAGTCTCACTGACGTTAACTCGCCCAATTAGCGATATTGTTGATTTGTTTCCTGGAGATGCCCAGTGAGTGATGCTAAAGACAAGTGGTTGCGCCAAGAGCAAGCTGTGCGCGCCACGCAAATGGCATTTGATTTGAGTAGTGAGGTACAAAAGTCGATAAAAAAACAAGCTATCGATCAAGAGCTCACTCCCTCAGATATGATCCGTAAAATTTTAGGTCTTGATGTAAAGTCTAAAAAAACACGGCAACGACTATCGTTTAATTTAAATGATGACGAAATAGCGCAATTGGCTAGCCGGTTTGAAGTGGCAGTAGATGATAAAAGAGCGGTAAAGCAACAGGTAGCAGAGTTACTCATTGAGCATACAAAAAAGACTAAGTAACCCTTTTGCCTTCTTTATGTAAAATACTTACACTGGGGCTATTATTTTCTAAAAAAGTGCCGCTGTGAATATCTTATTGATTGCCTACTTACTCATGTTTGCTTTATTTGGCACGGCGGCAAGCTACTTCGTGCGTTTTATATATGCTTACTGGGTACAGAAAAAAATGCCACTGGAATACATTTTTAAGGCAGGTGTGTGTATTTTCATGGTGGTGGTTATTTCGGTGTTAATACCACTATTAGATTAACACCGAAACGAACTGCTACTGGTAGTTAACTGTTTTACATTGATTATCAATACATAAAGAGTGGACTTCTAGCACTGGTGAACAGTCTTTGAACTCAAGCATTGCATTATCTAGTTGTTCTTGCTCGGTGATTTTTTGCGCTAATTGCTCTGCTTGTTCTTGAGAGTGATTTAATGTTGAGTACACAACATACTTACTCGGCCCCCCACAGACACGCGAGCCAACACCTAACACCTTACATTGATAGCTGGCTGTGCAGCTTTTATTACTTGTAAGCTCATTAAGTTGAGTATTTAAAACAGATTCACTCGCGTTTTGAGCTTTGCTTGATGTTAGTGCACTACTGCAACCGCTAAGCAGCATAGTCATAACAACACAGGTAGCTGATAGCTTAATTACGGATGACAAACAACTCATAATCTAATCCTTAAAATACACTTACCGCAGAGCCTTCAAGTTTAACACATTTATTTTCAACACACTGAGTGCTTGGCGCAGTTAAATGTTGGCAAATACTCATCATGCCTTTTTGCGCATTATAGGTACTTTCCAATTGAGTGATAGTACCGCTTAGGGCTGAAACCTGCTCTTGGGGTGCGCTTTGTGTAGAGTACACAATATAATCGCTCGGTCCACCACAGGCACGGCTACCAACAGCACTGACTTTACACTGTGAACTAGTTGAACATTGTTTATCTGCTATGAGGTTATTTAATTTATTTTTTGCTGTTTTAATATCATCAAGCGACACTTCTTTTGCAGCATCAACCGGTAGTTGCTGTGCTATTTTATTTTGCTTATTTTCTTGTGGTAGTTTTTGTTGTGGTATCGGCGTAGACGTGTTTTCTACCGCATTGGTTTTAGTTTGCTCAGTTTCATTTGAGGTGGTTTCTAAGCAAGCTGTTAAGCAAAGCGGTAGCAGTAGAGCGAGTAATGGAGTACGCATAATCGTTCCTGATAGTGATGAATTATTCATCACTATCATACACGGTGCATCCATTACGGCAATAAAAACTCTACTATCAATATATTAAAGCGCCATTAGTGGCGCTTTTACATTAACCCACCTTGGGTTAATTTAGCTGGATTGAGTAATGCCTCTAATTCTGAGCGAGATAGGTCAGTCTCTTGCTCGGCGATATCAATAATTGGCTTTGCTTGCTGGTAAGCTTGTTTGGCAATTTTTGCTGCTTTTTCATAGCCAATAACGGGGTTGAGTGCAGTAACTAAAATAGGATTTTTAGTCAGCGCTTTATCAATCTGTGCTTGATTAACTTTAAAGCTAGTTATGGCTTTATCCGCTAGTGCTTGCGCACTGTTAGCAAGTATCTCTGTACTTTGCAGGATATTATAAGCAATCACGGGTAGCATTACGTTAAGTTCAAAGTTGCCAGCTTGGCCTGCTACGGTAATTGTGGCGTCGTTACCGATTACTTGCGCACTAGCCATTGCAGCGGCTTCTGGGATCACCGGGTTCACTTTGCCAGGCATAATGGATGAACCAGGCTGCAATGCTTCAAGCTCTATTTCACCAAGTCCCGCAAGCGGCCCTGAATTCATCCAACGTAGATCGTTGGCTATTTTCATTTGCGCAACGGCATAGACTTTCAGCTGCCCTGATAAAGCCACAATGGCATCTTGCGAGCCAATATTATAAAAAAAGTTATCACTGGGGATAAAGTTAATCCCTACTTTTTCACTTAGCTGTTTGGCAAATAGCGTAGCAAATTGTGGATCGGCATTAATACCTGTACCTACTGCTGTCCCCCCCTGAGCCAGCTCACAAACACGTATTAGTGCATGCTCAATACCGCTGGCTGCGTGCTTTACCTGCGATTGCCATGCGCTGAGTGTTTGCTCAAAGGTCACTGGCATTGCATCCATTAAATGAGTGCGCCCAGTTTTAACTATATGACCGATGTCTGCTTTTTTCTGCTCTAAGGCGTCGGCTAAGTTTGCTAGTGCTGGCAATAATTTTTTATCAACACTGATAGCACTGCTTAAGGCGATTGCAGTGGGAATAACATCATTCGAGCTTTGTCCCATATTCACATCGTCGTTAGGGTGAATAGGTTGATTAGCATGTTTTGAAGCCAAACTTGCAATAACTTCGTTGGCATTCATATTTGAGCTGGTACCTGATCCCGTTTGAAAAATATCAACAGGGAAATGCTCATAATGTTTACCATCAATAATTTCTTGGCAGGCGTGGTCGATCGCATTTGCTTTTGTTTTATCTAAATGGCCCAGCTTTAAATTGGTTAATGCTGCGGC
This sequence comes from Pseudoalteromonas sp. MQS005, assembly GCF_001661605.1. Lineage (NCBI taxonomy): Bacteria > Pseudomonadati > Pseudomonadota > Gammaproteobacteria > Alteromonadales > Pseudoalteromonadaceae > Pseudoalteromonas > Pseudoalteromonas sp. MQS005. The sequence continues at coordinate 8,962 of NZ_LYRQ01000070.1, forward strand.
TTGTTTTATATACGCTAAAGCAATAATAAATTGCTGTGGCATGGTGAGGTTGCTAATTGTAAAGTTATTAATGGCGCGTTGGGTTTGTGCTTTATAAAGTGCGTTAGCGGGCACGTCGAGTGTGCCCATGCTATCTGATTCTGTTCTAAAGTTACTCATTAGTACTCCTAAAAAAGAGAATATATGACATTAAACTACGCTATATAAAAAGATATGGTGCTGTTATTGCTATTTACAACGGTATAGCTAAAAAGTAGGGGGCGTCAAGGCAAGTTAACAAGTGGGATTAAAACTAAAAAGTCGACTTAAACGGATTTTAAGTCGACTTAAATAATGTATTTATATAAACAGCCAGCTATAAGGCTAAACAGAATTTTAATTGTAGCCAAGAATAAATATTTGGTCTGTTTCATGTTTGTTTTGTGCCTTTTGAGTGTGTTTTACATGAGAAAGTAAGTCGATAACCGTTGCTCTACAATCTGTTTCATGACTCGTTTTATCTAGGCTTTTATCGGTAATTGCCATTACAGCGTCTACGGCGGTATAGGGTGAAATATACATAATGTTATCCTTTTGTCGTTTAGTACTCATTAAGTGAGTAATTTAATAAAAGCATATAGCGTACCAGCTCGGTAAATATAATTTAACGTATTGAAATTAAAGTTATTTTATTATTTTGGTTAATTTACTCACGACAAAATAGCTGAAATTTGTTTTACTATTGTGCATTCATTTGCAATTTAGGTGCATCAGTATGACCAAACCGTTTTCACAAGCCTGCGAAAATAATAAAAATCATATACTTAAGGCTTTGCAGCCTGCATTGCAAAATGCAGGGTCGGTACTTGAGATAGGCTCGGGGACGGGTCAGCATAGCGTTTTCTTTGCCAAAAAATTGCCACATTTACAATGGTATACCAGTGATCGAGAGGTTAATCATCAAGGAATAAAGTTATGGCATGATGAGGTGCAACTGGCAAACTTGCATCCGCCTTTATTACTTGACCTAAACGATCCTTGGCCAGTAAATAAAGTGGATGCGATATATACTGCTAACACTTTTCATATAGTGAGCTGGGAGTTAATTACGCGTTTTTTTGCTGGAGTAAATCAGCACTTAAACCAGCAAGGGGTGGTGTGTGTATATGGCCCTTTCAAATATAAAGGGGAGTTTACCAGCCCCAGTAATGATGAATTTAATAGTTTATTGCAAAGTCGCGATCCGCTTAGTGGTATTCGTGATTTCGAAGCGGTTGAGCAACTTGCAGTGCAATCTGGGCTTAAGTTACTTAGCGATACTGCGATGCCTGCAAATAATCAGTTACTCATTTTTAAACGGCAATAAAGTGCTGCATTGTTGTTTATAAATATCGATATGCTGGCGTTCGCGTTCTAAGTAATCTGCAATAGCATGATTAAAATCGGGGTGAACAATGTGATGGGCAGAGTAAGTAGTGATGGGTTGAAAGCCGCGTGCTATTTTATGCTCACCCTGAGCACCGGCATTAAAACAGTGAATATTATGCTTAATCGCATATTCAATGCCTTGGTAGTAACACAGCTCAAAGTGAAGAGAATCAATCTCTTCGCTTGCTCCCCAATAACGCCCATAAAGGGTATTGTCACCAATTAAACTTAATGTGGCGGCAATCACTTTATGGTCTTTTTTGGCTAGCATAATGAGCAATTTTTCAGCCATTAAGGCGTGTAGCAAGCTAAAAAAATCGCTGTTTAAGTAGCCTAAATGGCCTGAACGTTTTAAATAAGTACGTTGATAAAACTCACAAAAAAGCTGCATCACTGTTGTGGTGATTTGCTCACCTTGCAGCCATTCAATGGTGATATTTTGCTGTGTTATTTTAGCGCGTTCTTTTTTTACTGCTTTGCGCTTACGGGCATTAAAGGTTTTTAAAAAATCGTCAAAATCTTTAAAGCTATTATTAAACCATTGAAATTGCACGCCGGTTCTTTGCATAGCACCTGCATCACTTAGCTGTGAGGTTTGTGCTTTATCGCAAAAGTTTACATGCCAGCCTGACCAGGCTTGTTTTGCGCAGTGGGTATTAAGTTGCTCTGTTATATACTCATAAACTAACTTTGGATTGCTATGCATAATACGTATTCTTTGCCCCTCAATCGGACTAAAGGGAATACAGCACAGCCATTTAGGGTAATAATCTAAGCCATTTTTTTCATAAGCTTCAGCCCATGCCCAGTCAAATACATATTCACCGTAGGAGTGCGCTTTTAAGTAGCCAGGGGCAAGGGCAACTAGTTTATCGCCTTCATAAACGGCTAAGTGGTGAGGCTGCCAACCTGTTTTTGCGCTTACACATTGGCTTTGCTCAAGTGCATATAAAAAAGCGTGTTGAGTAAAAGGATCATCGCCAAAAAAATAATGCCATTGTGTTGCGTCAATTTGGTTGATGCTATTAAACCATTGATGTGAAAAGTGGCTCATAATGCTTTGCCTACTATTTTTTAAGTGGGTTGCTGATTAATTTTGGTAATAGTGCGACAGCCATATTTGGTTTTCTGTTTTCGATAAATCTTTATGGTTTATCTGGCGCAATATATTGAGATAGGCACTGTATAAGCTTATCGAGTTCGAGAGGTTTTGCAAGATGTTCGTTAAAACCAATTGCTAAGGCATTGGCTTTATCTTCAGGCATTACATCAGCAGTTAAGGCAATAATTGGTAATTGCTCAGTACTTTTAATTTGACGTATCAAGGCGGTGGCTTGGTAACCGTCCATAATCGGCATTTGGCAATCCATTAATACTAAATCGAAGTCATTTATTTTAACTTGTTCTACTGCTAATTCGCCATTTTCAACCAGTGTTGGGGTAATCCCTAAAGAGCTAAGCATTGCTTTTATGACTAATTGATTGACGCTGTTATCTTCTGCAACCAGTATTTTTAGTTTACTTAAGTCAACATGCTGGTGTATGTGCTTTGCCGTTACTTGTTGCGCTGCACATGTATTTAACTCGACAGACAGAGTAAAAGTAGAGCCCTTACCTGGCTCGCTTTGTATGCTGATATCTCCAGACATTAATAAGCTAAGTTCTTTTGCGATTGCTAAACCAAGCCCTGTGCCACCAAATTTACGTGATGTTGAGCTATCGGCTTGGGTGAACGCATCAAATAACTTACTTTGCTCTGATGGCGCAATACCGATGCCCGAGTCCTTAATAGTCAAGGTGATTTGACGACGTCTATCGGTGATCTCCTTGCTGTATGCGCTAACACTTACTTCACCTTCATAGGTAAACTTAATGGCGTTACTACATAGGTTTAATAAAATTTGCTCAATTCGCATAACATCACCTTCAAACCAAATATCGGTTGGTAATTGGTTATCAACTTTCCAGTGAATGCCTTTTTGTTCTGCGCTTTGCTCGAACATACTACTGATCCGAGCAAGAAGCGCATTCAAATCAAAAGGAGCGACTTCTAAGGTGAGCTTTTGTGATTCAATTTTAGAGATATCGAGTACATCATTGATTAAACTTAACAATGATTTAGACGCTAAATTAATTTTATTTAAATAATCAGAAAGAATTTCAGGGCTATCTTCATTTTTAGCTAGGGTTGAAAAGCCAATCACAGCGTTAAGTGGGGTGCGAATTTCATGGCTCATATTTGCTAAAAATCGGCTTTTAGCCTGATTTGCTAAATCAGATTGTTGTTTAGCTTTAACGAGCGAGCGAGTACGCTCTGCTACCAAGCGTGAGAGTGCAAGGTGCTGGTTATTAAATAACAGTAATATCAGTAAAATGAGTGAGCTGACAATGACCTGTAAAATAAGCAAAAAGAGTGTCATGTTATTAGTTTGATGCGGTAGAAATTCATCATTAATTGTTAAATCAACCAGCCATGTTTGCCCTGCAAAATTAATCGTGATGGTTGTCAGTTTATTGCTTTTGGTCGGTATATTTTCGGCGTTTGAATAAAATGGATTGGTAGTATTAGCTTCATAAATAGCGATATTAAACATCTTATTTTGTGCTTGGGTAATCGACTGAGCAAGTATGTTTTTTACTAAAAATACACCTGTTGCGTAGCCTTTAATTGAGGCAACTTCGTTATTTTGTTGATACACAGGAGCAAATAATAAATACGCAGGTTCAGGTTGTTTTGCTTGAACTAACTGAATTATTTTAGTGCCCACAGGGCGATTTTTAATGCGTGGGTCGAGTAAAGTCTCACGGCGATCTTTACGAGAATTGAGATTAAAACCAATCGCGGATTGGTTTTCTGCAAAAGGAGCAATATAGGTAATAACCACCAATGGATCGTTGTTTGATAATGGCGCCCCTTTAATGCTCGGATCAAAGCTGTATGCAGTATAAACTTCATTGAGCTGTTTGTTAAAGTCACTGACCTGAGCCTGGTTAATTTTGCGGTTCCATGAAAATGCTTTAATAAATGAATGCTCAGCCAATAGTTGAGCACTGTAGCTATCAAACTCTTGCTTGCTTAAAGTCGGTGTTGATTGTATCTGGCTTGCAAGGCTTTGTACGGTTATTTGGCTGAGGTTTAAATTGCTCAGCAAACTGTTTTCAATAATAGATGTTTCGCGCTTAGCTATTTGTATCGCATTTGAATACGTCTCTTGGTTGTATAGCTTAGTGGTTAAAGCTACAGAGATAAATAACACCGAGCACACTGCAATAGTAGGTAATGGGGTAACATCATGGCGTTTAAATTTTGGTTGTAATAACGCCAATAAAAAGGGAGTTGCGATCAGTACGCCAAGAGAGTCACCAAGCCACCAAAAAGTAACATTGTTCCAATGATTATCAATGCTGTAAGCAGGGTTAAACTGACTTAAAGCATAGACGCCAATATTGGCCGATATTAGGCTGACGACAATACCGACGACAAAAATAAAATAAATAATAGATTGGCGTTGTTTTAAATACAGCGGATGGCCTAGCCAGTACTTTAAAAGAGCAGCGCCAATCATGCCTTGTAGCACGGCGCCTAAACCGATTAGCAGTACTTGTTGTAGTGTATTACCAATAAAAATCTGCTCAGTGATCGCGTTATCACCGGTACTTAAATTAAAGGCGACAGAGGCAATAAATAATGCCGGGATAAAACGCCACCACCAGATAAAACAGCCAACTAGGGCAATACCTGCAGGGAGCCAGATAGGGATGACTTGTGATTGAAAGGCAAAATTAGTCAATAACTTACCAGTTGCAAAATACGCAACCGCAAACAATATGTAAAAAGCGAAAGAGCTGGATGTTGAACGAAAAATATTCACATGCATCCTTGTTAAATATTATTTTTATAATGATATTTTAGTATAGCGAATCGGCACTAAATAGTATTATTTTTTAAAGTGGTAGCTGCTTTTTGCTAAATGACTGTTTGAGTACTACCGTTGACTCTATATTGGCGATGCAGCTTAAGCTCCCCAGCTGGTGCTTTACAAACTGCTCATAGCTTTCTAAATCATGAGAAATAATTTTCAGTAAATAATCGTGGCTACCTGAGATCACAGAGCACTCAAGTACATGGGGAAGTTTTTCTACATGCAGCTCAAATTGCTGTGCCGCACTCACCGAGTTTTGACTTAGTCGCACGAAAGCATAAACCAGCACATTAAGGTTGAGCGACTTAGGGTTAATGGCAGCGTGATAGCCCGTAATTACATGTTCCTGCTCAAGCTTTTTGATACGCCTAAGAGTTGGGGTGTCTGATAGGTTAATGGTATTGGCTAATTCAGAAACCGACATGCGGGCATGCGATTGTAAGGCAACCAGTAACTGCTGATCTTTTTTATCTAACATGTCTATGGGATCTTATTAATTATTTTAATATTGTTAGTGATTATTGCTAACTAAAGGTGTTTTTACTATTTTTTTTGGCGTTTTACCCTCAGGGGTTTTTGCTAGCATTAAAACATAATAATAACAGGGTGTAGTTATGAGTTCTTTTACTGCTAAGTTTGACCGTTGGATAAGATCAGAGTTTGTAAGCTTAAACTCGCAATTAGAACAGCTTTATTGGCAGCAAACCGATAAGGCTAATGTTGAGGGGATTGGTGATAGCTTAAAGCTGGCACTAAAGGAGCAAGGCAATGCGCTGATCAGCGATTTATTGGCCGAAGGCAATACCGACGAAGGATTTGATAGCGCATTCGATTTGCTTGGTAATGTTGGTTTGTTTATGGCTGCTTGTCGCAGGCATGAGATTACAGAGCCGAGCAGAGAAACAACCTCACCATTAGTTGAAGCATCGGCGCTTGCTATGCATATTGGTGCCTCTATAGGTGTAACGCCTCGTTTTGCTACCGCGCATCTAACCACGCATAATAAAGCCATTAATGGCACCTATAAGCGTTTTACAAATCTTGATGATGAAGCCCTTTTTTTAGATTACAACACCCAAGGTATTTTAGCGTATAAGCGCGCAAGCGATGCTTTACTAAAAACATTACCTTTGGGTATTTCTCACCCCGTTACAGCCGAACTACTTGAGGTGGTTAAAACGGCATTAATGGATGTAATAGCATCGAATAACGCCTTATACACTCAGCTAGACACCGAACGTTTTTTTAATTGTGTACGTCCATATTACAAGCCTTACAGGGTAGGTAAAGAGGTTTACCGTGGTGCAAATGCGGGAGACTTTGCCGGTATTAATGTTATTGATATGCTGCTAGGGCTTTGCAGTGCCAATGAGCCGAGTTACTCGCAAATGCTGGTGGATAAATTTTTATATATGATGCCAGAGGATCAACAAATACTTCGTGAAGCCATGCGTATGCAAAGCCTAATGGATGATTTTTTAGAGGCCGAACAATATAAAAATACAGACTGGTTTCAAAAGCACGGCAAACTATTTATTCAAGTGTGTAAATTACATGGCGACACCGCTATCGGTCATCATAATCAGCTGGTGGAAAAGTTTATTGCTCAGCCATCACAGCACATGCAACAACAGCATATGAGTAAAGTAACCGCCAGTGGACCTCCTCTACCTGTACTGCTCGATTCATTAGCTAAGTTAAGAGATAGGCGTGCCGCGGCAAAGCGTGACGACATAAATACGCGCTTTGATGATTTAAACACGCTAAAACAGTGGATTAATTAATATGGCTAAAAATGATTTTTGTATGGCACAGGGTTGTTATTTATTAAGCCACTCTGTTGGCCGCCCATTAAAAACGAGCTTAGAAAATGCCACTGAACATTTTTTTACTCCTTGGCAAGAAAGTGTAAAAGAGCCATGGCAACAGTGGTTACCCGCCATTGAAAGATTTACTGAGGCATTAGGGCAGTTGTTTAATGCGCCTAGTGAGCAATTTTGTCCTCAGGTTAATTTATCCAGTGGTTTAACCAAATTGGTTATGTCACACCCCGTATTTAATAAACCACAGTGTACAGTATTAATGGCGCAGGCTGATTTTCCCAGCATGGGGTTTGTAATGCAAAAAGCACTGCCTGAATGTGCAAAAATACGCTACATCCCTGAGCATGAAGACTTGAGTGATAGACAGGTATGGCAGCGATATTTAACTTCAGAGATTGATGGGGTCTTTGTTAGCCATGTTTATTCTAATACGGGTGTACAAGCTCCCATAAACGATATTGTGGCGCTGAGTAAAGTCACGAATACACTCTCAATAATTGATGTGGCGCAATCGGCAGGGGTTATCCCTGTCGATCTAACGGCGTTAAATGCTGACTTTATGATTGGTTCAAGTGTGAAGTGGCTATGCGGAGGGCCAGGAGCTGCTTATTTATGGGTAAATCCAAAGCAAATAACACAATGTGAACCAAAAGATGTTGGCTGGTTTTCACATCAAAACCCATTCGAGTTTGATATTGCGCATTTTCAATATAACGCTAAAACACTAAGGTTTTGGGGCGGTACGCCCTCGGTACTTCCTTATATTATTGCCGCTCATAGTATTGAATATATTGTTGAATTTGGCGTTGAACAAGTGAGATCGCACAACTTGATGTTACTTGAGTTAATTCAGCAGCAATTGGGCGCTTTTTTAATGTCACCTAGCGCTAAAGAGCAATGTAGTGGCACCGCTATTTTGCAGTTTTCTGAGCATCAGCAAAGTGTATTAACAGCATTAGAGACTGCAAAAATAAGTGTTGATGTGCGTAAACTCGGCATCCGTGTTTCACCTCACATATATAATACAAAGTCAGAGATACAAACATTTATTGATGTTGTGAAGCACATACTTAAGGTTGCTGACTAAGCTGCTGTTTTTTTTGAGTGAGTGCTTCTATTTGTTGTTGTGCTTGCTTGATTTGTGGGTCAAATCGCTGCTTAAGTGCCGCCGTTTCAGTGGTAATGGCATTCGCAATTGAGCTGGCCCCTAAGCGATTTGCTTTATCTTGGGTCATGTAATCGATTTGCTGTTTTTTCTGTGCGTATTCTTGTTGGTATTGTTTAATCTTAAGCTCAAGCTGCACAATATCACGCTCTATTTGTTGCACCGCTAGATAATCGTCAACAGAAGTATCGGCAACTGGTGTGTTCTCAGATTGTGGCGTATTTGTTTGCATGATGTTGACGTTTCTAAGCGTGATCATTTGAGCGTCTTCAGCGCAAGGAGTTTGACTAAAAGTAGGCACTCCTTTAATGGTACATTTATAAACCGTCACTTCATTTGCCATGCTAGCAGCACAGGCACCCAAACAACACAGTAGTAATATTAGCTTTGCCATGGTTAAACCTAAGCTGGTTTAAAGTACCATTTATAATGCACTAAGTTGTGACACCATACAATTTGTTTAATTTATTAGCATGCGCTCGCGACTGCGTTATAAAAAGTGCAAATTAATAGAGGCTATTAAATTTTAGGCATAAAAAAAACCACAATTAAGTGGCTTGCAATCAGTAATGGTGGAGAGGGAGGGATAGACTTACTTACATCCCTGTAATTAATCGCTGCGCGACGCTTGCAGCG
>NZ_LYRQ01000071.1:0-17576 GCF_001661605.1 Pseudoalteromonas sp. MQS005
TATGTTTGTTGTGGCACTTTATACGAAATGAGTAGGCAATTTATACGGTTTAGGGGGACATGTATGCTGTGAATAAATAAAAATTTTATTTATCAAAAAACTTACCGAAATTTCTTTTATTGGTTGGGCCGCGGTTAGCATAACAGCATCAACCAGAAATGAGGTAGAGAAATGAGCAGTAAAAATTCTCCAAAAATTGTTTTCGCTAATAAATTATTACATGCGGGTTATTCGCTAGAGGTTAATGAGCAGCGATTAATAAATCTAGCGTTGTCTAAAATTAATTCCAAAAAGTCTAACCCAGGAAAAATTGTGATTTATCCAACGGAATATGCCAAGTGTTTCGGTCTGAGTAAGCACAGCGTTTATGAGCAGCTGAGCGCAGCTGCAGAGTCACTAAGAGATAAATCTGTAAGCATTTTAGACGATAGCGGGCAGTCGCTTTCAATCCCCTGGGTGAGCAATGCTAGATATGAAAAGGTGAAAAATCAGGGCTCGTTTATCACATTGGAGTTCTCAAAAGACATCGAGCCCTATATTTTTAATATTGAGGGTGATTTCACAAGATTATATTTTCATAACACAGTAAAACTTAACACGTTAGCATCATTTCGGTTGTATGCACTCCTAAACGAGGTGCGAAATTATAAAAATTACAAACGACGGGGCTCTGTAGTCCTGAATTTACAACTACCAGAGATGAAACAGAAATTATTTTTATCTGAATCATACGGAGCATGGCGGGATTTTAAAAATCGCGTATTGCTACCGGCTATTGAAAAAATCAATGCCCACACAGACATATGCGTAACATTTAGGCCCAAAAAAATGGGCAATTGTATTACTGCGATTGAGTTTGCGTACATCACCCAGTGCCCTAGTAAAAGTGAACATATAGCACGGCCGAATCTATTTCGCCGCCCTAAAGTCAAAAAAGGGTCAGCTAAAGAAGGTGTCTGGGCTCGTGAAAACCTCAAGCTATTAAGAACCTATGAGTTGTTAAAACAGAATCAAAACCCTGATTTTAGGTTGGCAAAAGTCGATATAAGGCGCTGTATAACGTATGCAAAAATCCTTGGTGACGATGAAACTAAGGTTTTTTACTCTAAACAATTGAGCAAAAAAACCATAACGCCTTAATGTTTATACTACTGCATTACGAGTAAAACATTTCATTAATTTCTTCACACAATTTAGTTCGGTATATTATTGAGGCACGCAGCAGCTCAGCATCACTTTCACTGAGAAGTGGTGCTCGTGTTTTTTTGTCAAAACGTTGCGGCATTTCCTCAAATAGCTGTTCGTGGAGTCGCTTAATGTCATCAAAAATTTTGACTGATTGGGAGAACAAAAAAATCTTACTGTAATCACGATTTTTTAACGAGGCCAAATATTTTAGCAAAATGGCCTGTCGTGCAGTTTTGTTTTTAAAAGAGTGCTCCACCTCAATAGCGGCTATTAAGCCATCAGGAAGTAACACAGCGCCATCCACAGTTCTTGCTGCGGATAGGCTGTTAATTCGTTGAAATTCAGGCTCGGTAATAAACCCCGTCCACATTGGTGCGTACGTTTCATCACTGTGGTAATTATGTATACCGCGCAGCATGACAAATGCATTAATCAGGTTATGCATTACATTGTTTTGATTGAACTGCAGAGCAGGGTTTCTATTCGCTCTAAAATGTATATCGATGCCCATTAACTCCTCTGCAAATTTGGCTGCAGTATAGGTAGGCACGTAGACACGACCATCTGGACTGCGGTGTGTTTTTACCACACGCAATAGCCCATCTTTTTCTAGCCGGTTTAAATGCTCTAATGCCAACCGATGATTGATGCCATATAACCAACGAACAATGCCTGGGGTAATAATAGAAAACCGAATTGCAATAAGCACCGAGACCTTGGTTCTGTTAACGCCTTTTTGATGGTTATTTGCGCCTGGATAATACCGCATATCTATATCAAAATAGCGAGGGTAGTTAAGTAGTAATGAGCTGTTTATTTCTAATTTTTTTGATGGCTGCTGAGTCAATTCACAAAATCCTTTTAGTGAGTTAATTAGTAAAATTAACTAGTACCGCAACACAAAAATTATCATCATTTTATAAATGTATTTCCGTTTTTCATTCCGAGATGCTCTGACAGCATGCACGGAATCATTGTCGCGATAATTATCGCAACAAAAGCAGCTTTCAGCTGATGGTTTCTCAACTTCGTTGTTCAACCATAGGGCCTAAAACGCCCGTCAGCTCTGGTGTTGCTCCGCAACGAGCTGACTCGACGCGCTATCGCGCTAGCGTTGTAGACCCAGCGCGAATGCACCGAGCTACGCTCTGTACTGACCGCCATACTGCCGCGCCTGACAAGGCTGTGAGTTCCTCACTACTCGCCTTTTTCATCTGCTGTTATTTTCTCCGAAAATAGGTGGTTCGATACAATTTGTGCCAAATTTTAATCGAATTTCGCTGATGCGAAACACTATCGCGGTCAGTACAGACCAGCTGTACATTCGCGCTTTCTCCATGTGTCTACGGCTTCGCCTACACCACATTACGCGCTTGTTGGCCTCATTCTGAGGCGCTATTTTGCAGTTTTTCGTGCCGAAAAATGCGTTTAAAAAAACCTGTCTTGCAGACAAAAGCCGCCTCCAAAATAAACTTATTAATGAATTTTTTTAGAAAAAGAATAAAAGGTTTTACTTAATAAAATTAGGTGTAATAAGGGAAGGGCTAATTACTTAATTCAAACCGTTTGTTGCTGAGCTGCGCAGTCAAACGGTTTGTTTTTTATCACGAAATCATTAAATTTGAAAGCAAATTAATGACTAATAAGGTTTAAAAATGAAAAATAATGACGTTACTGATATCGCGATTAATCCAGCCAGCGGTCTGCCTATTACGAATGCGAGTTGTAATATTGTTGATGTTGGCGGCAATGTGGTGGGCCAATCTAATCGAGTAATGACCGTTTATGAAATTGAAGATTCGATAGCCGATTCAAACAATGATGACTGTTTTGATGCTTTTGACCCGCTCGATGACGGTTTTTAATGCTCAAAATATTGAAAACTATTAATCAATATCGAATAGAAGTCGTCTATTCGACTATTGCATTCATTGGCTCAGCTATACTATTTTTTCAATATCAATCAACTCAAAATTTTGCGTGGTTTATTTCGCTCACTTTATTCTGTAGCAAAATGGCTATTGGCATAATTAACTATGAGCAATATTGCCAAAGCAATAAGCGTAGTATGAAGATAGCGCTCAAATATTTGTTATTTAAATTTGTATAAAACCTGTTTATTTGTCCTAAACACAAAGCGCTCCGAGTTAATCAGGCGCTTTTTTAGTTTTATAAGTATTTAAGTTTTTGACCAGTCTGCCTTTAAGCTAGTTAAAATATTTTGATTCGACAAACATCAACGTATAAATTATGAAATATTAGATATCAAGTGTGGGCTTGTGGGTACCATCATTTCAGATGATTTTGAGCCACAGCTTGAGAATAACTACAATTTGAAGTAAAACAGGGCACAAAAATTGATATTTTTGATTAGAGCTTCAATTTTAATTTAGAGTAAAAGTATTTTCAGTTAGTGCCAGAGTAGGTCGGATAAGCTAAGCGCCATCAGACACAGTAAAATACTTTACCAATTATTATGTTGTCGAGTGGCTGGAGAGTGCCAAAAGCGGACACTTCTAGTCAATGGTGAGCAACGAATTTATAGCTTGCACAAATATCAGATGTACCTAAAAGTATTTGTAAGTTTAATTAAAGCAATATAGCTGACGAATCCCCAAGAATGGCGTAGATAAAACAAATAGTTAGAGGCGAAGGGAACATTCATGGCAGTTCCCGATCTGATCTTTCGCCAAAAACACCTAACCATGAATGCTGCCATGAATGTAAAAACAATGCTCGCCGATTTCCTCTCATTTGTCACCCCCAAATGTATGCACAAAGCCCGATTTTTAGCTGTGGGGGCGGCAGTACAAAGCTTGATGCAGAATGGCCAATGCACGGTAACGGCTATCGGCCGTAATTTTGACAGTGAAACGTCATAAAAACACGGCATCAAACGAGCTGACCGTTTGCTAAGAAATGAAGCGCTTCAAGCAGAGGCGCCGCTTATTTATGGCGAAATGACCCGCTTGCTACGTCAGGGCAAACAGCCGCTGATTTTAGTGGACTGGAGCAATGCCGACACCGAAAAGCGCCATTTTATCCTGCGTGCCAGCCTGGCGCTGGAAGGTCGCCCACTGACGTTACATCAAGTTGTTGTGCCGATGGACGAGTATACGTGCCCACACGTACACAGGGCGTTTTTATACCGGTTAAAGCAGGTACTGCCGGCAGACTTTAAGCCGGTGATTATTACCGATGCGGGTTTTAAAGTGCCGTGGTTTAAGCAAATACGTAAGCTCGGCTGGCATTACATTGCCAGAGTTCGTGGCAACCAGACACTGCAACTACCCGGCCAGGATGCCTATATCACGGTTGCCAAAGCCTACAAAAAAGCACGCCCTACGCCCCAAGTCTTGGGTGAGGTTAAGCTGACCAAAGCCCAGCAATATCGCACTCAAGCCGTGCTGGTGGGCACCGGTTGGAAGCTGCGAAAATCCGACAAACACAAGCAATATAAAGAGCCGTGGTTGTTGGTCTCATCCTTGCCCAATTGCTTCGATTACGCGACGAAGATTGCCAAATGCTACGGCAAACGCATGCAAATAGAAGAGAGCTTCCGCGACCAGAAAAGCCAGACCTATGGCTTAGGTAGCGAAGCCCACCGTACTTATAAACGCGAACGATTGGAAGTGCTGTTGCTATTGGCGGCACTGGCAAATTGGTTGCATTACATGATAGGGCTGGCGGCAGAGCTGGCCGGGAAGCACTTGCAGTTTCAGGCTAACAGCATCAAACATCGGCGAGTACTCTCATTTAACTACCTGGGAATGCGATTATCAAAGGCCGCCCAGCTGGGCTTAACTGAAGAAGAGATACAAGCGGCAAGACGGCAAGTCACGCTCTGGGCCGCAGAGTTTGACTGGGGTGTCATCAAACTGGAAAAGAGCTGATACTATGGTCAAATTCGAGGGGATCCCTCAGCAAATATTCATAAATGTTTATACAGCATCAATTGACTTAGTCAAAAATTTGCATTAGTATTGGAGATGTATATTTGTAAGAGAATTTTATGTCTAAAGCATTTTCAAAAGTCTTAGTAATGACGCTTATGCTGGTTGCCTTTGTAGGGCAAGCATTTGCGTATTCTGCTATGCCTTGCGAAATGTCATCAGGTTCTCACGAATCACACATGAACATGAACATGAACATGAACATGGATCATGGTGATATGAATAAAAGCAGTAATGGTCAATCAGAAGATTGTTGTGACGTTGAATGTATTTGTCCTGCAAATGCTTGCTCATCTACGACAGTCCTAAATTCCAGTATTGATTCGACAGATATTCAAATATTCAGTGAATCTGTAGCTGCTCTGCAATCTAAACAACCTCATTCAATTTCCACTTCCCTTTATCGTCCACCAATTTTTGCCTAATACAGGATTAGTGCGTCCAAATTTCTCGCACATGTAATTAATTTTTCTGTTAGTCAATATAGCGTCGTAGCGCTATAGATATTTTCCAGCGATGTCTGGGGGCAAAAATGATCAATAAGTATTTAAAAATAGCAGTAGTAATGCTGCTTTCACCTGCGTTTGCAAACGCCAACGAACATAACCATGCACACAATAACGACGTAACACCTTTGGAGTTAATCGTTTATAAAACCCCTACTTGTGGGTGTTGTAAAAAATGGATAACTCATATTGAAGACAAAGGGATCGTTGCGCATTCCAAAGATTTCCGAAACATCGGCAACATCAAAACTAAGTATGGTATCAAACCTAATTACCGTTCATGCCACACGGCAGTGAGTAGAAATGGATTTGCCTTTGAAGGTCATATACCTGCTAAATTTATTCAGCAGTTCTTATCAGAAGAACATCCCAATGCGATTGGGCTTTCAGTTCCAGCAATGCCAGTTGGCTCTCCCGGTATGGAAGTCGATGACCGCTTTATGCCATACAACGTGTTAATTCTATTTAAAGATGGAACGAGCAAAGTCTATGCAAAAGTTAAGACATACGAGGAGCAATTCTAATGAAATTGAACTCTTCAAACCTTACTTCACTTTCAACTGCATTAATACTCGGCTTATCTGTATTCTCAGCTCAAGCTGAGAAAGTAGTGTCGCTTGAACAAGCTATCACCTTAGCTCAGCAAAATGATCCTTGGCTTCATGGTAGCCGATTGAAACAAAGTGCAGTTGAAAATAGAAGTATTGCTTCAGGTACTTTGCCTGATCCGAAAGTATCGCTAGGGATAATGAATTTACCAACAGATACTTGGGATTTAGATCAGGAAGGAATGACTCAGCTAAAGGTTGGCGTCTCTCAAATGTTTCCGAGAGGCGACAGTCTAGAGATCAAGAAAGACCAGTTACAAATTGAGTCCACGAAATTTCCACTGTTACGAGAGGATCGTAAAGCTAAGTTGAAAAGCCAAGTGTCACAACTTTGGTTAGATGCTTACTTAGCCCAACAAACTATTAAATTGATTGAAGATGATTGGTCTCTCTTTGAGCAGATGGCGGAAGTGGCTAAAGCTAGCTATTCAAACGTTGTTGGTAAAACTAGACAGCAAGATGTTATTCGTGCTCAGTTGGAAATCGTGCAGTTAGATGACAGATTAACTTCGCAAAAGCAGAAACTAGAAACGACAATCGCTCGTCTCAATGAGTGGCTTCATATTTACGATGCGGATCGTTTGAATGAATCATTCAACTTTGACGCGCAACCATTAGAGTTTAGCGTCTCAAAAGAATTGCCTTCGATTCAATTGAATAATCCAACAGTCCTAAAAGCATCTAATTACTCAAGAAATCTATTGGCTCAGGAGCTTTCGAATCACCCAGCCATACTTGCGATTGATATAAAACGCAAAGCTTCAGAAAAAGGAATTGAGTTAGCCAAACAGCAATATGAGCCGCAATGGGGTGTTAATGCTAGTTATGCCTATCGCGACAATATGCCCTCTGGTGATAGCCGAGCTGATTTATTTTCTGTTGGGGTAACGTTTGATTTACCCTTGTTTACCGAGAACAGACAAGATAAGCAAGTTGCAGCTTCTATTGCAGATTCAGAGACTATTAAAACCGAGAAACTATTACTGACAAAGCAAATGATCAGTGTTTTAGAAAAAGAACTAAGACAGCTTAAACGCTTATCAGATAGACAATCTATCTATCAAGAACAACTCCTTAAACAAACTCATGACCAAGCAGAAGCGTCATTGACAGCCTACACAAATGATGATGGCGATTTTGCCGAAGTTGTTCGAGCAAGAATTGCCGAATTAAATACCAGAATATCAGCTTTAAGAATTGATGTTGACGCACTTAAAACAGTTGCTCGTATCAACTATTTCTTTGCACATTCTCAATCTAACTCAAATGCTGAACATAAGTCGATGCAAACTTCACACAAAACTAATCAGCACTTATCCAGTCAGCAATTTGGAGAAAAATAATGTCAACGAATACAAAAACAATTATTGCCATCATCATTGGGGCAGCACTTGGTGCTGGAGCATTGAGTTTATATCAAGGTACTGGCTCAAACAGTAATAGTAATGAAGCAACATCAGGAGAAAAAAAGCCTCTGTATTGGGTTGCACCGATGGATTCTAATTACCGCCGGGACAAGCCCGGTAAGTCGCCTATGGGGATGGATCTAATTCCAGTGTATGAGGAAGGATCATCTGGTGATGACTTTGGCCCCGGAGCAGTAAAAATTGCGCCTCATGTAGTGAATAACCTTGGGGTTCGCACTGCACCTGTTGAACTGAAAAATATGCATACTGAAATCTCAACGGTAGGTTATGTTCAATATGATGAAGATAAGCTAATTCATATCCACCCACGGGTTGATGGCTGGATTGATAAACTTTACATCAAAGCAGCAGGTAACCCTGTAGAGAAAGGGCAGCCTCTTTATACACTATATTCTCCTCAGTTAGTTAATGCTCAGGAAGAGCTGTTAATAGCGTTAAAGCGCAACAATAGTTCTTTAATTTCAGCAGCCAAA
Source organism: Pseudoalteromonas sp. MQS005 (assembly GCF_001661605.1). Classification (NCBI taxonomy): domain Bacteria; kingdom Pseudomonadati; phylum Pseudomonadota; class Gammaproteobacteria; order Alteromonadales; family Pseudoalteromonadaceae; genus Pseudoalteromonas; species Pseudoalteromonas sp. MQS005. The sequence goes on from NZ_LYRQ01000071.1 coordinate 8,156, forward strand.
GATCGCCTAAAAGCGTTACAGCTTTCAGCAGACTTTGTTCAAAAGCTAGAAAAGACACGAAAGGTTCAGCAAACAATTACCTTTTATTCACCACAAGCAGGTGTTGTCGATGGTTTGAAGGTTAGAGAAGGTTTTTATGTAAAGCCGGGAAACACCTTATTAAGCATTGGCCAGCTAGATCAAGTTTGGGTTGAAGCAGAAGTGTTTGAACGTGACGCAGCCTTAATTAAAAAAGGACTTCCTGTATCAATGACACTGGATTATTTACCCGGTGAGGACTGGGCTGGTGTCGTTGATTATGTTTATCCAACATTGAACAGTAAAACACGCACACTCCGAGTGAGATTGAAATTTGATAACACAGACTATCAATTAAAACCAAATATGTTTGCACAAGTCTCTATTCACGCTAATCAAGCTGATAGCACCATCCTCGTGCCTAAAGAAGCCGTTATTAGAACAGGTAAACAGGACAGAGTAGTACTTGCGTTAGGTGATGGGCAATTTAAATCTATTGAAGTGACTATTGGCCGGGTTGATATCGACAGCATCGAAATATTAGACGGCTTAAATGAAGATGACGTTGTGGTGACATCTGCCCAATTCTTGATTGATTCTGAATCAAGTAAAAGCTCTGACTTTAAACGAATGACTCATGATGAAGTGCCTAACTCTGTTTGGATGCAAGGGGATGTTAATAGTGTTATGGCAGGGCACCGCATGGTTAATATTTCACATGGCCCTGCTGAAGCTTGGGATTGGCCTGAAATGGTTATGGATTTTACTGTGGCTGAAAAAGTCGATATTGACTCATTAAAGTCAGGTCAATCTTTGCACTTTGAAGTGAGCAAAACCGAAGACGGTGGATATGAAATTACTGGAATTCATATCATGAGTGAGCCTGAAGTATCATCAGCAACAGTATCTGGTTTGATTAATGCGATTGATATTGATACACGGATTCTAAATATTAGCAGAGGCCCAATAGAGAAATGGGATAGACCTGCTGCGACGATGGATTTTATCGTCGCGGACAATATAGAAATGGTTGATTTCAATGTCGGTGATAATGTCACTTTCACTTTTGAGGTTAGAGATGACTTAGTTATCACTGACATTTCTCTTGAATCAGATGAACAACACGGCAAGGAAAATAAAGCTGCTGTTGATCATTCTAATCATTAAGTGGGAGAAAAATAATGATTGAATCAATTATTAGATGGTCTATCGGCAATCGTTTCTTTGTTTTGTTGATTACCTTAATTATCGCGTTTGGTGGTTTGTATTCATTACAAAAAACACCAGTAGATGCACTCCCCGATCTTTCTGATGTGCAGGTGATAATTAAGACGAGCTATCCGGGACAGGCACCACAAGTAGTGCAGGATCAAGTGACATTTCCTCTTACTACAGCGATGTTATCAGTGCCGGGGGCGCAAACTGTTCGTGGTTACTCATTTTTTGGTGATTCCTACGTCTACATTATTTTTGATGACGATACTGATTTGTATTGGGCTAGAAGCAGAGTACTTGAATACTTAAGCCAAGTAGCATCAAGCCTGCCTGATTCGGCAAAACCTCAATTAGGACCTGATGCAACAGGTGTGGGTTGGGTATACATTTACGCTTTAACAGATAAGTCTGGAAACCATGATCTAAGCCAATTAAGAAGCATTCAAGACTGGTTCTTAAAGTATGAACTACAAACTGTTCCGGGCGTGTCCGAAGTTGCCGCCGTTGGTGGTATGGTTAAGCAGTATCAAGTGCAAGTAGATCCTGATAAATTGAGAGCTTACGATATTCCTCTAAGTTTAATACAAATAGCCTTACAAAAAGGGAACAAAGAAACTGGCGCATCCGTTGTGGAAATGGCTGAAGCTGAATATATGGTTACCGCAACGGGGTATATTCAATCAGTTAGTGATATAGAGAAAATCCCACTTGGTATTAACGAACAAGGCACGCCATTGCGTATTGGTGATGTTGCTACCGTTAATTTAGGGCCTCAAATGCGCCGTGGTATCGCAGAGCTTAATGGTGAAGGCGAAGTTGTTGGTGGTGTTGTCGTTATGCGCTTTGGTGAAAACGCTCAACAAACCATAAACGGGGTAAAAGAAAAACTTGAATCGCTTAAATCTTCTCTACCAGAGGGGGTGGAGATTGTCCCTGTTTATGACAGATCGAAGTTAATAGATCGTGCTGTTGATAATCTTTGGAGCAAGTTGCTAGAGGAGCTTGCAGTCGTTGCTATTGTCTGTGTGGCTTTCCTATTTCATCTTCGCTCATCTATTGTGGCAGTTGTTACTCTGCCATTAGGTATCTTGGTGTCGTTCATTATCATGTATATGCAAGGCATCAATGCCAACATTATGTCTTTAGGCGGTATCGCTATTGCGATTGGTGCGATGACTGATGGTGCAATAGTGATGATTGAAAATATGCACAAGCATATGGAGAAAACACCACTAACAGATGAAAATCGCTGGCAAATTGTTGCTAAGGCTGCGAGTGAAGTAGGCCCTGCACTATTTTTTAGCTTACTGATCATTACAGTCTCATTCTTACCTGTATTTATCTTGGAAGCGCAAGAAGGAAGAATGTTCTCTCCGCTCGCCTATACAAAAACCTATGCAATGGCGGCATCAGCAGGTTTGGCGATCACATTGGTGCCTGTTTTGATGGGCTACTTTATTCGAGGCAAAGTTGTTTCTGAAAAGAAAAACCCGTTAAACCGATTATTGATTGCTATCTACATGCCTGTTTTAAAGCAAGTCATGAAGTTTCCAAAATCGACAATAGTAGCAGCAATATTAGTGACTATCGTTGGCTTTTGGCCTGTCGATAAAATTGGTAGTGAATTCATTCCGCCATTGGATGAAGGCGATCTCATGTATATGCCTACTACCTATCCCGGTATTTCAATTGGTAAAGCAAGGGAGTTATTGCAGCAAACAGACAAGCTTATTCGCACTGTGCCAGAAGTTGAAACTGTATTTGGTAAAGTAGGAAGAGCTGAAACTGCAACCGATCCTGCACCTTTAACCATGATTGAAACCTTTATTCAATTGAAGCCACAAGAGCAGTGGCGAGAGGGTGTGACTACTGAATCGTTAAAAGCTGAGTTTGATAAATTGGTTAAGTTTCCGGGCTTAACGAATGCTTGGGTTATGCCAATCAAGACCCGAATCGACATGTTAGCAACAGGCATAAAAACGCCTGTGGGTATTAAAGTCGCCGGACCAGAGCTTGATGTGATTCAGGAAATCGGCCAACAAATAGAGCAAATTTTACCCGAAGTTACAGGCACAGCATCAGTTTACTCAGAGCGAGTTGCAGGTGGACGATATATCAAGGTTGATATTTCACGCGATAAGGCAAGTCGCTTTGGGTTAAACATCGAAGATGTTCAACAAGTGGTTTCTACAGCTATTGGTGGTATGAACGTTACCCAAACGGTAGAAGGTCAAGAGCGTTACCCTGTTAACTTACGCTATCCGCAAGACTATCGAGACTCTCCTGAGCAGCTATCACGATTACCTGTTGTAACACCAAGTGGTCAACGCATTGCACTAGGTGATGTCGCAGATATTCGAGTTGAGAACGGTCCGCCGGGGATTAAGAGTGAAAATGCTCGTTTAAATGGCTGGACGTTTATCGATATAGACGGTGTTGACGTAGGTACTTATGTTGAAAGTGCAAAAATACACTTGGCTAATAATCTAAAACTACCAGCAGGTTATTCAATTACTTGGGCTGGGCAATACGAATATATGGAAAGAGCGAAAGAAAAGCTCACCTATGTATTGCCTTTAACACTCGCCATTATTGTTATTCTACTTTACTTAAACTTCAGAGCGTTTAGTGAGGTGGCTATCATTATCGTTACCTTGCCTATGGCGATGATTGGTGGCTTATGGTTGATGTATCTGGAAGGGTTTAACTTCTCTGTGGCTGTTGGCGTGGGCTTTATTGCTCTAGCTGGGGTAGCGGTTGAGATTGGTGTGATAATGTTGGTCTATCTCAATCAGGCACTTGCTGAGCTTAAGGAAAAAGCTGAAGAGCGAGCTGAACCTATCTCTGATGATGCATATCAAGATGCATTATTGCACGGTGCAGGCTTACGAGTTCGTCCAGTAATGATGACAGTTGCAACAATCATTATCGGCTTGATGCCCATTTTATATGGTACAGGAACAGGTTCAGAGATTATGAGTCGTATTGCTGCACCTATGGTAGGCGGAATGACAAGTGCTGTGCTACTCACTCTTATTGTGCTCCCAGTAATTTACTCAATCGTTAAAAAGCCAGAATTAAACGCCTTTAACAAGGAGCTTTCTAAGGCGGAGCTAAAAAGTAATGCTTAGCGAAGTTAAGAAACCATAAATAGCAATTTCAATAAACTAAAATAGAGGTAAATATGAAAAAACTAATTAAATTTTTAACCGTAATCAGTGTCGTTTTTAGTAGTGCGGTATTTGCGCATGTGCATCTTGAAAAAAGTGTGCCTGCTGATAATGCAATGCTAATGAATCCTCCAGAAGAGTTAACTTTGGTGTTCACCAAAGAGGTACGTGTTGTAAAAGTTTCATTGGCCAATAAACAAGGCGAAGAATTTAAATTTGGATTCGAGCCTTCTAAAGTCGCTACTAGCAAATTTACATGGAAACTACCTAAATTAGCTCCTGCAAACTATGCTGTGGATGTAACCTTCTTAGGTAACGATGGTCATAAAATGAAACATAGCTTCGGCTTTATGGTTCACTAAAATAGGCGGTGTGATTGATATGGAAATGTATATCTGGAATACAGTCATTGTACTGTCAAAAATTGTATTTTACGTCGGCTTTGCCTGTATTGCTGGTTATACATTTTTCAGGCAAATATTTGAGAATAATGAATCTCATACTAATACTGTAATAGCGAATTTAACGTGGACAAGAACTTATATAGTTATGGCTTTGATCGCTAATATTACTTGGTTCTTTGCCAGTACTGGTGCAATGGCAGAAGAGGGAATTCAGGGGGCGATAGACGCTGATATATTGGCTATTATGTGGGACTCCTCTGTCGGCACTGGAGCTTTGCTTCGAGCGCTTGGGCTAGTTACCGCAATAATCGCTTTAGCTTTAAGGTTCAAACTCGCTGTGAACTCGTACTTAAAACAAAGCGCTTTAATGTTGAGTTTATTAATCCTTGCATACTCATTCACGTTACTGGGTCATATTTCTGAGTTAGGCACAATTGAAAAAGGCTTGCTTATTTTGCATGTGCTCGTTATGGCATGGTGGTTTGGGGCGTTATTGCCACTAAAACAGGCTTGCCATCAGCTAAGTTATGCAGAACTTCATTTGCTGATGGAAAGCTTTGGCAAACAAGCAAGTTTTACAGTGAGCCTATTGTTGGTAGCAGGCCTCTGGCTCGTGATTCAATTGGTCGGAAGTCTTGATGCACTAATAAGCTCAAGTTACGGACAAACACTGTTGTTTAAATTGGCCCTTGTAGTGTCTATTTTGGCACTTGCTGCTAAACATAAACTAATACTCGTTCCACAACTTAAAAATAGTCAAGGCAGAGAGGCTTTATCTAAATCTATCTCGATAGAAATGCTAGTAGCTTTTGCCATTTTATCTGTAACGGCTGGGCTTACTAGTGTTGTTGGCCCTGCAAATTAAAACCTAAAAGAGAGAATGAAAATGAAAACAATAAATATATTACTCGTTTTATTAATGACGTTTAGTTTCGCAGCAAACGCTCATGGTGATAAGAACAAAGACAAAGGTTTGTTTAAAGGTATAGATACCCCTGCCGCAAAAGTTGTTTTGGCATTTCATCAAGCACTTGAAACTGGCAATCAAAAACAGGCTAGAGCGCAGTTAGCGGATGATGTCACCATTTTCGAGGGAGGCCGCGTTGAAAGGAGCGCTGATGAATATGCTCATCATCATATGTTGTCGGATATGAAGTATTTAGCAGCGATGAAGAGCGACACACTTGAACATCAAGTGACGATACTTGGAAATACCGCTATCTCTGCGTCGCGTAGTCAAACTACAGGTACTCATAAAGGTGTTGAACGCGATTATCAAGGCATGGAAACGATAGTGCTGGAAAAACAAAATGGTGAATGGAAGATTAAGCACATTCATTGGTCACATTAATTTATTGGTTAAATAACGGAGTACAAAATGAGAATTAAAAGTCCATTACATCAAGTTTCTACGCCACGTAGACGCTTTGTACAAGGTGTAATTGCTGGCGGTGTATTAGCTGCTTTTCCAAGTGTTCTTCATGCAGCTTCATCTTTGATTGCTGGAACTTCAACAGGTACTGCGCCCGAACTAAGTGGAGAAGTAATAGATTTAGTGATAGATGAGTCACCCGTAAACTTCACAGGTGTTGTAAGAATGGCTACAACAATCAATGGCTCAATACCAGCTCCTACCTTGCGCCTCAGAGAAGGTGATGACGTTACTATCAGGGTAACTAATAAATTATCAGTGCCGAGTTCAATTCATTGGCATGGGATCATTCTTCCGTATCAAATGGATGGCGTACCGGGTATTAGCTTTAAAGGTATAATGCCGGGTGAAACCTTTGTTTATAAATTTAAGCTGCAACAAAGCGGCACATATTGGTATCACTCACACAGTGGCTTTCAAGAAATGACAGGTATGTACGGCGCATTAATTATTGAGCCAAGAGAAAAGGATATTATTAGTGCTGACAATGAGCATGTCATCCAATTGTCTGATTGGACTGATGATGACCCAATGGATTTGTTTCGCAAGTTAAAAGTACAGGGCGATGTATTTAACTTTAATCAACCTACTGTTCCAGAGTTTTTTGATGACATTTCAAATAGCAGCGTTTCAAATGCGCTACAACGCCGGGAAATGTGGAATAAAATGAGAATGAACCCTACAGATCTTGCAGACTTATCAGCATCTGCAATGACTTTTTTAATGAATGGTTGTGCGCCTTTGACAAACTGGCGTGGAATGTTTAAAGCTGGCGAAAAGGTTAGGCTTAGATTTATTAACGGTTCTAGCAATACGTTTTTTGATGTAAGAATACCTGAGCTGAAGTTAACAGTTGTACAAGCTGATGGACAAAATGTTGAACCTGTGACAGTAGATGAATTTAGATTTGGTCCCGGTGAAACTTATGATGTACTTGTCGAGCCAAAAAATGATGCATATACGATTTTTGCACAAAGCATGGATCGCTCAGGTTATGCTAAAGGTACTTTATCAATGGCACCTAATATTGATGCACCAGTACCTGCTCTAGATCCCGTTGAATGGTTAACGATGACAGATATGATGGGGAATATGGCCCAAGGTGGTGAGCATTCCGCGATGGCAGGTATGGCAGACATGTCGGGCATGAATTCTAATAAAATGGATCATAGTGCAATGGGTCATGGAGCGATGGCAATGGATCATAGTAAACATGGAATGACTAAAAACCCATTAGCTGTTGCTAGCACTAAAGTGCGTCATGCAAAAACAGAGTATGGAGCTTCTGTTGATATGCGTGTTGATATGCCTAGAACAAACCTTGATGATCCCGGTATAGGTTTACGTAAAAATGGACGCCGTGTTTTAACACTTGCAGATTTACATTCTCTTGAGGGAATTACAAACCAGCAAGAGCCAGAGGCTGAAATTGAATTACATTTAACTGGAAACATGGAGCGTTATAGCTGGTCATTTGATGGCTTGGAATTTGGAAAAAGCACGCCAGTTCACATGAAGCATAATCAACGTTTAAGAGTTATTTTACAAAACGATACAATGATGACACATCCCATGCACCTGCATGGTATGTGGAGCGATTTGGAGAATGAAAAAGGTGATGTACAGGTTCGTCGCCATACTATCCCTGTACAACCAGCGCAAAGAATTAGTTTTTTAACAACACCTCATGACGTAGGTCGCTGGGCATGGCATTGCCATTTATTATTCCACATGGATGCAGGTATGTTTAGAGAGGTAGTTGTATCATGAAAAAATTAATACTAACCAATACGTTAAGACTATTATTAATAGGTTTGCCCCTTATAAGTGTATCTGTATCTGCAAAAGATGAGATGACTGAGATGGGTGATTCTAAAATGCAAGCACAAGGTGGAGATGCACCTAAAGATGCTAGAGACCCCCATGCTTATGCAGCAGGTACAACTTTGACTGAAGGTCCTTATGCACTCAGTAGCGACAAACGACTGACTTTGGCAGATGAGCATTCATTTTACGCGCTACTAGGGGATCGTCTTGAATATAATGAGCAAACAAACGCAGGTGTTTTTGACTTTCAGGCATGGTATGGCACTACTTTTGATAGATTAGTCATCAAAACTGAAGGAGATTTTAGCGAAGGTAATTTAGAGGAGAACCAAACAGATTTTCTATGGGGCCACGCAATATCTGCTTATTGGGATACACAAGTCGGTATTCGACTTGATTACAATAACGAAGGTGAAAACCGCAAATGGCTAGCTTTTGGTTTACAAGGTCTAGCCCCCTACTGGTTTGAAATTGATATGACTGCGTATTTAGGAGAGCAAGGTAATAGTGCATTTTCGATCGAAGCTGAGTATGAGCTATTACTTACTCAAAAGTTAATTGTTCAACCACGAGCAGAGTTGACGCTTTACGGTAAGGATGACGTCCAAAATAACCTTGGTAGTGGCTTGTCTAGCAGTGCTATTGGTTTTCGGGTTCGTTATGAGTTTACCCGCCAGTTTGCTCCCTATGTTGGCGTTGAGTGGACAAATAAATTTGGTAATACAGCCGACTTTGCGAAGTTAAATGGGCAAAGTACTCGTGATACTGCTTTTGTTGCAGGTATCAAGTTCTGGCTCTGATATGAAGAAATACTATATTGACTTGATGAGAGCTACCGCAACTATATTGATGGTAGCTTTCGTTTTTTGGGATTTAAACCATTTTAGTTATGTTAGGAAAGGCCTAGCTAATAGTTTTTTTGGAAAGAACTAAGAGCAGTAATAGTAAGCTACTTCTTGTTTTCAATCGGTGCCAGTCTGGTGTATACCTATCAAGGTGGAATATCAGCTAAGAAGTAAAGTTGGCGAATGGTTAAGGTTAAAGAGTCAAGGCAAAAAACATCGCCATTGAAAGACGTACAATAGGCCATTTTATCACTTTTGATGAACGGGAATTGGATGTGCCCGGGATAGAACCGATTGTTGCAAAGTACTGCGCTTAAAGCTGAACAATTGGAAAAATGATCCATTACTCAATACCTAGTTATGAGCGTAGGGTTTTTATTTCTTTTAATGGTGCTCATGCTTGGCTTCAATCTCATGAGTATAAATTAGACACCCCTTTTATACTTGTGAAGTTAAAGCTGTTTAAAAAAGTAAAAAGTAAAAAGTAAAAAGTAAAAAGTAAAAAGTAAA
>NZ_LYRQ01000006.1:0-97072 GCF_001661605.1 Pseudoalteromonas sp. MQS005
GATATAGCAAAAATAATGTATAATATTATTTAATAAGGTAAATTTAACTCGCTAATTAATAACAATAAACTATAGTGTGGATAAGGATCAGTGAGCTTATTAAGGAGAGTGCAGGTGCGACTTATTCCGGCAATTTTTTATTTTTCAAGTGCGACAGAGCACGACTTCCAAAATCAACTTAATAAAAGCTCAATGCGCCTTGCTGATGCATCACTCTACCTTGTAACACTTTTTTTATTGTCTTTTATTTTTATGGCTTGGTTTAATCAACAAGAGCCTGCTAATTCAACCATAACAATTTTACGTGTAGTTATGGTATTGCTATCGATAGTTCTGATTATTATAAATAAAACACTAAGTTCAGAGTACTTACATTCGCGCTTTTTTAGTTATGCGGTTTTATTTTGTTTTTTATTTAGTTATTTCTTCTGGGTATATGTTCAGCGTTACGGTGAGTTGAAAGAGGGAGGGCCTATGCTTGTAGCGGCTGCATTTATAGCCATACCGATGCTGCACTTAGGACATAAACTGGTTTTATGGTCAATAATCGGCATTGCCTTGATATTTATTGAGCTTTTTTCTTCTACTTCGATTGTATGGACACTTTATTTTTATTTTAGCATGGTGATTGTATTGGCTATTGTGCAATATCAACTAGATACCTTATTAAGAAAGCAATATAAAGCGGAGTTATTTGAAACGGAAAAAGCCAACACCGATCAGTTGACAGGTATGCATAATCGGCATAGTTTTGATCGGCGCTGTAAAGCATTAATTAACAAGTTAGCGCCATCACAATATTTAGGGTTAGCCATGATTGATGTCGACTATTTTAAAAAATATAACGATAACTACGGCCACTTAGAGGGAGATAACGTACTAATAGCAGTAGCAAACCGATTAAAATATTGTGACGCTGATATTGTGGTGCGTTTTGGTGGTGAAGAATTCATATTGGTAAAAACATTGCAAGCGAATGAGCTAGACTGGTTGAATGACTTACCTAAGCGCTTCGCAGACGACCCCATTGCACACCAATATTCACCTTTTAACCGTATTACTGTCTCTGCCGGTATTGCAATTGATCAATACACGACATATAGACCTTCAATAAAATCATTGTTAGCAACAGCTGATGTAGGGGTTTATAAAGCTAAAAATGCAGGACGAAATATCAGTATTACCGATTTTGTTGACCCTAAACAACCTGAAATTGAGTAAGACAATGCAAAGCACTAAGCTGATAGTGCTTCGCATTGAATCGGATTACGAAAATGCAGATTCGGCGAGCTCTTCTTGCATTTGTTCACGCATTTTAAATTTTTGCAATTTGCCGGTTACCGTCATCGGGTAATTTTCAACAAAGCGAATGTATTTAGGTTGTTTAAAGTAGGCGAGTTTGTCCTTTAAAAACAGACGAATAGCTTGCTCATCTAGTACTTCACCTTCTTTGGGTTGGATCCAAGCACAGACTTCTTCACCGAATTTTTCATCACTAATGCCAAAAATAGCGGCGTCTTGTATACCCGGATAGGTGTAAAGCACTTCTTCAATTTCACGCGGATAAATGTTTTCACCACCACGAATAATCATGTCTTTAATTCTGCCAACAATGCTGACAAAGCCCTCACTGTCCATTACCCCTAAATCGCCCGAGTGCAGCCAGCCTTCATTGTCGATAGTAGCTTTGGTTTTCTCTTCATCATTCCAATAGCAACGCATTATGCCCGCACCACGGCTACATACTTCACCAGGCTGCCCGATTTTTTGAATGTCACCAACCTCATCAATAATTTTTACTTCGGTGTGTGCAAGTGCTCGGCCAACCGTAGTGACTTGACGCTCAATAGAAGAGTCGGTTTCGGTAATGTTATTAATTGGGCTGCATTCTGTTTGCCCATAGGCAATTACCACCTGATTCATATTCATGAGTGTTTGTACTTTACGCATCACCTGTTCAGGACAAGTTGAGCCTGCCATAACACCCGTTCGCAGTGTACTTAAGTCATACTCGTTAAAGTTATTAAGCTCTAACTCGCTTATAAACATAGTGGGTACACCATGAAGGCCGGTGCATTTTTCTTGTTGTACCACCTCTAATGTAGTTTTTGGATCAAAAGAATCACTTGGATAAATTGCAGCGGCCCCTTTACTGACACACAATAAACTGCCTAATACCATGCCAAAGCAGTGATATAGCGGAACAGGAATACAGAGCTTATCGCGCTCAGTAAAGTGCATAGCTTGTGCGACTAAAAGCGCATTATTCAATATATTTTTATGCGTCAACGTAGCCCCTTTAGGGTTTCCTGTTGTGCCAGAGGTAAATTGAATATTGATATCTTGATTGCAATCGAGGGTTTTGGCCACCGCTTGCAGTTCTAATTTATGTGCATCGGTGGGCATGCTCATAACCTCATTAAAGGAAAACATCCCATCGACGGGTTCATCACCAATACAAATTACATTTTTTAAAGTGGGTAATTTGACTGCGGTTAACTCACCTTTGTTACAACCGCTAAGCTCAGGAGCTAAACTTTGCAGCATATTAATATAGTGGCTGCCTTTAAATTCAGTGGCGGTTATAAGCGTAGAGCATTCCACACTGTTTAGTGCATATTGCAGTTCACTAGGGCGGTAAGCTGGGTTAATGCATACCATAATGGCACCTATTTTAGCGGTGGCAAATTGTGTTAAGCACCACTGTATATTGTTCGGTGACCAAATACCGACCCGTTCACCAGGTTTTACCCCTAAAGCCAGCAACCCCATAGCAAGTTGATTAATCTGCTGTTGAAATTGCTTATAGCTTAAACGTATATTTTGATGGGCAACGACTACGGCCAGAGCGTCTGGGTTATTGTCGACAATGGCGTCAAAGTAATCGCCTATGGTTTGTTCTATTAATGGTGTGCTCTGAATTCCTTTAAAATAGCTGCTTGATAGCGGTATAGTGTTTATTTGCTCTACTTCTTTTATCACTTTTTGTGTCGCTTTCATGACATACTCCATGTTTTTATTTTTGAGAGGCCTGCTGTTTAAATAAACACGAATTGTCGACAAAAGGAAGAGGGTTAGACTAATGTATTATACCAATCGGCAATAATACTAAATCATTTTGAGGGGGCAAATCAGACGCTAGCTGTGTTAAAAATTTCTCATTTAGAACAACTAACTAACGAAATTTTTGCTTTGATATCGACACGATTTTCCTCCCTCAAATTAGATCACTTAGTTAAGCGAATTGGTATTACTGTTTTTATGTAGAATTTAAAGACAAAAAAACGCGTACTCTCTAGCGAATACGCGTTTCTATAAGGATGTAATTAATTTACATTTCGTCGCTGCGATACGTTTTTTTCATGATGTAAACGTAAGCATTAATAAATGCATTTTCTTGATACTTTTTAAGACCGGTGTCTTCAAACGCGATAGGTATCGGATTACGTTTTACTTGTTCTTTTATTTCGGTGGTTGAAAACACGCGTACATCGAGATTATCGATTAACTGAATAGCGGTTTCCATTTTGAATCCTTTAGCGCTGCCAGCAAACTTACCTTTAGGTTGGCGTTCGCGAATGGCAACCGAATCAATTTGGTAATCTTGCATTAACTTGGCAAAATCAAACTGAAACTTACGCATTACTTCAGTGTCGTTACCGTTACCTAAGGTAAAGCGTGTTTGGCGCACATCACGAATATCAAAAACGTCATTATCTTTACTTAAAATACAAAGTAGTACATCACTACCGGTAATTTCTACACCACATGTTCTCATTGCTAATCTCTACTATAACTTAATTACCCGTTATTATACGCAACACGCATTAAAATGCGAGTTTAAGCACTTACAGTGGTGTTTTTGTTAGCGCTTAACGTCCATTCGTCATTTTGATGTAACAAGGTCTGTTTATCTTTGCGGCTAAATGTGCAGCCCTCCTTTTTTTAGCCAAGACAGCGCTATGGGTTGTTTACTTTAAATAGGTGTGAGCGTTGCTCAATTTTTTACTTAGCGCCAGGTGATAGCTCCCGGGCGTTAACTAAATCGCCCCTAGATTGAACAAATCCTAATATAGAAAGCCAACAGACTCCTATTAAACGTTATTAATTGCACTTTTATGGTAAAATTGGGTGGTTTTTAATAGCTTAAAACTTGTAATTAATGCTGCAGCACGCGACAATAACTCTCTTGTAGTTGAGCAGACTCAGCATCTACATTAGCCATTTTTGGCGAAAAATAGTCAATGCTTATTCGTAAAAGCGTTGTCGAGTCATTCTCATTTAATTAATTAAAAATACACGTGATACATTGTAGGTGTCACCACTGTATGTAAGGATTTATAATGCCAGTTATTACTCTTCCTGACGGTAGTCAGCGTAGTTTTGAAAACCCTGTAAGCACACTTGATGTAGCAAACGATATAGGCCCAGGTCTTGCTAAAGCCACCATTGCGGGTCGTGTTAATGGCGAACGCGTAGATGCGTGTGATTTAATTAGTGACGATTCTCGTCTTGAGATCATTACCGCAAAAGACGACGATGGCCTAGAGATTATTCGCCACTCGTGTGCGCACTTAATTGGTCATGCTGTTAAACAACTTTTCCCTGATGCAAAAATGGCGATTGGTCCAACAATTGATAACGGTTTTTACTACGATATTGATATGGAACATTCGTTATCTCAAGATGATCTTGATGCCATTGAAAAACGTATGCATCAGCTTGCAAAAACAAACTACGACGTAGTGAAAAAAACCGTTAGCTGGCAAGAAGCGCGCGACACTTTTGCAGCGCGTGGCGAAACATACAAAATTGAAATACTAGACGAAAATATCGCACAAGATGACCGTCCAGGTTTATATCATCACGAAGAATACATCGATATGTGTCGTGGTCCTCATGTGCCAAACATGAAATTTTGTCAAAACTTCAAAATTATGAAAGTGGCCGGCGCATACTGGCGCGGTGATTCTGAAAACAAAATGCTACAGCGTATTTACGGCACAGCATGGGGCGATAAAAAGCAACTTAAAGCGTATTTAAAGCGTTTAGAAGAGGCTGAGAAGCGCGATCACCGTCGTATCGGTAAAGCACTCGATTTATGGCACTGGCAAGAAGAAGCGCCAGGTATGGTATTTTGGCACAACGATGGTTGGAGCATTTACCGCGAGCTAGAAGACTTTGTGCGTGAAAAATTACGTGAGTACCAATACGAAGAAGTGAAAGGTCCAATGATGATGGATCGCTCTTTGTGGGAAAAATCAGGGCATTGGGAAAAGTATTCAGAGGCAATGTTTACCACTGAATCTGAAAAGCGTGAATACGCAATTAAACCAATGAACTGTCCAGGTCACGTACAAATATTTAACCAAGGTTTAAAATCGTACCGTGACTTACCACTGCGTATGGCAGAGTTTGGTTGTTGTCACCGTAATGAACCATCAGGCGCGCTTCATGGCTTAATGCGTGTACGCGGCTTTACCCAAGATGATGCTCATGTATTTTGTACAGAAGAGCAAATCATGGATGAAGTATCGGCCTGTATTAAAATGGTTTACGATACCTATGAAACATTTGGTTTCGAAAAAATTGTTGTTAAACTTTCAACTCGCCCAGAGCAACGTATTGGCGAAGATGAAATGTGGGACAAAGCAGAGCTTGCACTTGCTGACGCACTTAAAGCAAATGACATTGAATTTGATTATTTACCAGGTGAAGGGGCGTTTTATGGCCCTAAAATTGAATTTACTTTGTACGATTGCTTAGACAGAGCGTGGCAGTGTGGTACAGTGCAACTAGATTTTGCATTACCGGGTCGTTTGGGCGCTACTTATGTAGCTGAAAATAACGAACGTCGCACACCTGTTATGATACACCGCGCTATTTTAGGGTCTATTGAGCGCTTTATCGGTATCTTAACAGAAGAGTACGCTGGTTTATTCCCAACGTGGCTTGCGCCTAAGCAAGTGGTGATTATGAATATCACCGATAAACAAGCACCTTATGTGCAGGAAATTGTACAAAAATTAAATAAACTTGGAATTAGAGCCGCTGCTGACTTGAGAAATGAGAAGATTGGCTTTAAAATCCGAGAACATACACTTAAGCGTATTCCTTACTTACTGGTTGTTGGCGATAAAGAAGTTGAACAACAAGAAGTAGCAGTACGAACTCGCACAGGTGAAGACCTAGGCAAATTTAATGTCGATGATTTTATCGCTAAAATCAGTGAAGAAATCAAAAATCGACAGTAAAAATCGAGCGTGTAGGGCAATCACAAACGGCCAACTACACGCTTATATTATTGATATTCTTGGAGGAACGTACCATTAGAGGCGGCAAGAAAGGGCAACAAACAGCTCAAAAAAATCGTATTAACGAAGAAATTACAGCGCTAGAAGTTCGTTTAATCGACATCGACGGCGAACAAGCTGGAATTCAGTCATTAAAAGACGCGCAAGCTATGGCTGATGCAGCGGGTGTTGATCTTGTAGAGATCAGTCCAAACGCTGAGCCGCCTGTTTGTAAGGTTATGGACTACGGTAAGTTCATCTTTGAAAAAAGCAAAGAACTAAAAGAGCAGAAGAAGAAGCAAAAGCAAATCCAGATTAAAGAAATCAAATTCCGTCCGGGAACGGATGAAGGCGATTATCAGGTTAAGCTGCGCAACTTACGTAAGTTCTTAGAAGCTGGCGATAAAGCTAAGATAACTATCCGCTTCCGTGGTCGTGAAATGGCTCACCAAGAAATTGGTATCGAATTATTAAACCGTATTAAAACCGATTTAGAAGAATTAGCAGTAGTTGAATCTTTCCCAAATCGTGTTGAAGGTCGTCAGATGGTTATGATGATGGCACCGGTTGCTAAAAAGTAATAATTAGGCGATAATACGCACCGAATTTAGCTCAGGTTTGCAAGTGATGTGAAAATGTCCACCTGAGTTAACCGGTTTTAAAGTAAAATTGCGGTATTCATATCGGGTTTTCACCGGAACATAGCAGTAAGTTAGGCCTTTAAAGTGGAGCTATAGCAATATATCTCACGCCTTCTTACTAATTTTAAAGCAATACAATTGGAGTTATTGCAATGGCTTACAAGCTAAAAAGTCACAGAGGCGCAGCTAAGCGTTTCAAAAAGACTGCTTCTGGCGGTTTCAAGCGTAAACAAGCGCATCTTCGTCACATTCTTACTAAGAAAACTTCTAAGCGTAAGTTACACCTACGTCCTAAGATGATGGTTCATAAAAATGACCATGGTCTAGTTTCACGTATGTTACCATTCGCTTAATAGGGGTTTTTAGAAATGGCAAGAGTTAAACGCGGCGTTGTCGCACGTGCACGTCACAAAAAAGTTTTAAAACAAGCGAAAGGTTACTACGGAGCACGTTCACGTGTTTACCGCGTAGCTTTCCAGGCTGTTACTAAAGCGGGTCAATACGCTTACCGTGACCGCCGTGCTAAGAAACGTACTTTCCGTCAATTATGGATTGCACGTATCAATGCTGCTTCACGTCAAAATGGTCTGTCTTACAGCCGTTTTATCAATGGTCTTAAAAAGACATCTGTAGAAATCGATCGTAAGATCCTTGCAGATATCGCTGTTTACGACCAAGTTGCATTCGCAGCGCTTGTAGCAAAAGCAAAAGAAGGCCTAGCGGCAGCTTAAGTTTTTGTATAAGTAATGAAAAGGAGCCCATGGCTCCTTTTTTTGTGCCTGTAATTTATTATCTTTTTTATGCGCTTGTAGGCTTTTTCCTTTATTTATTACCGTTGTGTGTTCGTTTTTTTAGGTACTTATTAGCCCTTTTTATTCAGTAGATGTTGATAGCGTGGCTGGGCTGCAACTAAAAATGCCGTTGGCTGTATTTTTTTGTTGAACCACCGCAGTTTTGGCAACTAGAAAAGTTTAATTGCTATAATTTTTCTTAATTAATGGGTTTGTTAGAGAAGTATATGTTTATAAGTTTATTGGTTTTATCTGCAAGTATGGCAAATAGCAATCATTTACCGCCATTATTACCATGGGAAGGTAGTAGTACCTCACTATTGCAACAACAGGGACCCTTAACCACAGACTTTGAAATTTCTGCAGGAGTCTCGTCTCCCAATTATGCTAATACCATGGCATTTGTAGATAGATTAGTTGCGGCTAACCCTACTCAGTTCAAATCAAAAATAATAGGTCATAGTAACAGTAAGCGCGCTATAAAAATGCTAATTGCTAGTGAGCAAGGTTTTTTTGATGCGGGGCAAATGGCCAATAGCACTAAACCTACCGTACTTATACAGGCAGGTATTCACGCTGGTGAGATTGATGGTAAAGATGCGATGTTTATGCTGCTTAGAGATATTGCGACAGGTAAGCGCCGTGACATTTTAAAAAAGGTAAATATTTTATTTATCCCAATATTAAACGTTGATGGTCACGAGCGTAGTAGTGCGTTTAATCGTATTAATCAGCGTGGCCCTGTCAAAATGGGTTTTAGAACAAACTCAAATAATCTTAATTTAAATCGTGATTACACTAAGCTTGATACGCCAGAGGTTAAAAGCGTACTTAAAGTAATTAATGACTATAATCCGAATTTGTATATTGACGTACACGTGACCGATGGGGCTGATTACCAATACGATGTAACCTATGGCTATAACCCAGTATTTGCTAGCGAGTCGCCTGCCATTTCAGATGCGCTTAACCGTTATTTTAAACCAATGATTGATCAAACCCTCACTGAGCAAGGCCATATTCCGGGCCCTTTAGTGTTTGTTATGGATAAACAAGAATTTAAATCAGGTTTAGCAGGTTGGGTGGCGACGCCTCGTTTTTCTAATGGCTGGGGTGATTTAAAGTCATTGCCTACCATTTTAGTTGAAAACCATTCTTTAAAGCCATACAAACAACGCGTGTTAGGGACTTATGTGTTTATAGATGGTGCTATTGAAGCATTATCAGCGCATAAAGATAAACTCGCTAATGCAGTAAAAAAAGAACAAGAATTTGTTCCTAAGCAATTAATTGTTAAGCGTGGTTATTCTGAGCAGCCTGATCATATCGCGTTTAAAGGTATTGCTTATTCTAAAAGCCTGAGCCCATTGTCAAATCAACAAGAAGTAAGCTATTTGGGTAAAAAACAGGATTATGACAAGCTGCCTATTTTTTGGCAAAAAGAGGTACAGCACACGGTTGAAGTACCAAAATCATTTTTTATTCCACCTGTTTACACCGATATTATTGAGAAATTAGCCTTGCATGGTGTGTCAATTAATAAGCTCAGTGGTGCCAACACTCAGCCATTAAAAATGGCAAAAGTAGCGCAATATAGTTTTGATAAAGCGCCATTTGAAGGGCGTTTTAGAGTGTCGGCTAGTTTTGATTATGTACCAGCTACAAATGTGGATTTAGATGGTTGGTTTGAAGTGAGTACGCAGCAAAAGGCAGGAGAGTTAGCTGTCCACTTGCTACATCCTGAAGCACCAGATTCATTTTTTGCTTGGGGGGAGTTTAATACTATTTTTCAGCGCACTGAATATATGGAAAATTATGCTTTGATACCGTTTGCTGAAAAAATGCTTGCTGATGACCCCAAATTAGCCCAAGAATTTGATAAAAAAGTAAACCAGGATAAAGACTTTGCTAAGAACGCTGAAGCACGTTTAAATTGGTTATATGAGCATAGCCCATTTTATGATCAAGCTTATTTGAAATACCCAGTTTTAATGTCATACCAAGAGAATATAGTTATTCCAGCACAAAAAGATAAAGAAATATAAGATGAAAATAATCACTATTCCCGTAACCCCGTTTATGCAAAATTGCCGCATTATAGTATGTGAACAAACCCAGCAAGCTGTCGTGGTCGACCCTGGCGGTGATGCTGAAAAAATTAATGCATCACTTAAGCAGCATAATTTATCATTAGCAGCGATTTGGTTAACCCATGGGCATTTAGATCATGTAGGCGCTGCGCATAATTTACGCGAGCAACACAAGGTAAAGATGATTGGGCCTCATGAGGATGAACGTTTTTGGTTCGACAATTTACCGATGCAAGCCACTATGTTTGGCTTTAAACCGATCAACTCCTTCTATCCTGATGAATGGTTAGCCCATGGTGATAGTATCAAGGTTGGGCAGCTTGAATTTAAAGTACTTCATTGCCCAGGACATACGCCAGGGCATGTTGTGTTTTATCAACAAGCACACAATACGGTTATCGTCGGGGATGTTATTTTCAAAGGTTCAATAGGGCGTACCGACTTTCCTAAAGGCGACAGCAAGCAGTTAATCGACTCTATAGTGCAACATATCATGACATTACCACCGAACACTGCAATTTTAAGTGGCCATGGTGACAACACCCATGTTGCTCATGAACAGGCTACTAACCCATTTGTAAGTGGCCAGTTTGGTTGATGTGCATATTTGTTAAAAATAAGCAGACTGCTTTTTAAAAAGGCTGTATAATTTAACCAATTTATTAGATAAATAAGAAATAAAATGTCTCTAAATCACGTAGATCGCCAAATATTGGCACTTTTACAACAAGATGCAAGTTTATCAACTGCTGAGATTGCAGACAAAGTCGGACTTTCTCAGTCTCCTTGTTGGCGTCGTATTGCTAAATTAGAACAAGATGGCTACATCAAAAGTAAAGTCGCATTGCTTGATGAAAAAAAGCTGGGCTTTGATATGTTGGTTTACGCCCATGTACGTTTATCAAACCATGGTAAAAAGAATTTAGCTGAGTTTGAAAAATTAATACTTAGCTATGATGAAGTGACTGAATGTTACACCATGGCTGGCACTATGGACTTTATGTTGCGTATTATTTCTCAAGGCATAGAAGGTTATGAGCACTTTGTACGCGATAACTTGCTTAGCTTAGAATATGTGCAAGAGGTTCATTCTAATGTGACCATGACGTGTGTTAAACGAAGCACGGCACTGCCACTTTAAACTTTACTAAGCAGCTAAAAACACACAGGCTGAATTAACTATAATTGTGAAATGAGCGCTAATTTGATAAAATCTAGCGCTTTTTTTGTTAGCGAAATAAAACTGAGGAACTCAATGTTTAACTTACTCAGCAGAGCGCCAAGCTCTGCTAAAAACGATATTCTCTCTGGATTGACAGTGGCACTTGCCTTGATCCCAGAAGCTGTTGCATTTGCCTTTGTTGCAAATGTAGAACCTCTTGTTGGTTTATACGCCGCATTTATTGTGGGCTTAATTACGGCTATTTTTGGTGGTCGTCCGGGTATGATTTCGGGTGCAACCGGTGCATTAGCGGTTGTGATGGTAAGTTTAGTACTTGATCACGGAGTGGAATACCTATTTGCCACTGTGTTGCTGATGGGACTACTACAAATATTGGCTGGGGTATTTAAGCTTGGTAAATTTATTCGTATGGTTCCGCATCCTGTTATGCTCGGTTTCGTTAACGGTTTAGCGATTGTTATATTTTTAGCCCAGCTTGGACAGTTTAAAGTGCCTGATGGTGCTGGCGGCCAAATGTGGATGTCGGGCAGTGCGCTTTACATCATGTTAGGTTTAGTGGCGCTAACGATGGCAATTATTCACTTTTTACCAAAATTAACTACCGCAGTGCCTTCATCACTGGTTGCTATTGTTACTGTAACGGGTTTAGTGATTGGTCTTGATTTAGAAGCGCGTACAGTACTTGATTTCTTAAAAGGCATGACAGGAAATGAAGCTGCAACCATTGCCGGTGGTTTACCACAGTTTCATATTCCTATGGTCCCTTTTAACCTAGAAACACTACAAATTATCTTTCCATATGCGCTTATTCTTGCAGCAATTGGCTTAATTGAATCGCTGTTAACGCTAAGCTTGATTGACGAAATTACAGAAACCCGTGGCCATTCTAATAAAGAATGTATTGGCCAAGGTGCGGCCAACGTCACATGTGGTTTCTTTGGTGCAATGGGTGGCTGTGCCATGATTGGCCAATCTATGATCAACATTAATTCAGGTGGGCGTTCGCGTTTATCAGGTATTAGTGCCGCATTGATGTTACTTGCATTTATTATCTTCGCTTCAAGCTTAATCGAAATGATTCCACTGGCGGCATTAGTTGGGGTTATGTTTATGGTGGTGCTGGGTACGTTTGAATGGGCGAGTTTTAAAATGATGAAACGCGTGCCTTTATCTGATGCTTTTGTAATTGTATTAGTTTCGGGTGTAACGGTTATTACCGACCTTGCGATTGCGGTGTGTGTAGGTGTTATTGTCTCTGCGTTAGTGTTTGCATGGCAGCATGCAAAACATATTTACACAACTAACTATATTGATAAAGAAGGTTCAAAAGTGTACGAGCTACATGGGCCTTTATTTTTTGGTTCGGTTAAAAACTTTGCTGATTTATTTGATGTTAAGAATGACCCTAAAGATGTGATTGTTGAGTTTAAATACAGTCGCGTTGCGGATCATAGTGCGATTGAGGCCATCGACAGCTTAGCTGACAAATACAATAAAGCGGGTAAAAAGCTGCACTTGCGTCACTTAAGTAAAGACTGTACAGAACTACTTCATAAAGCACGTGACTTAGTTGAAGTGAACGTAATTGAAGATCCGACTTATAAAGTTGCTTCAGATAAGCTTGCTTAAAAAATAAAAGTAAACATTGATAAGCGAAAGGTGGATGCCTTTCGCTTTTTTTATGCGCTTTAAACCATCCGCAAGGGGTAATTGCAACACGAGTTTTAGCCTGTTTAACGTAACAACTAAACCAGAACTGAACATCCATCCTGTATTTATTTAATTTATTGTTTGCGATAGGGCTATTAAAAAGTAAGACAGTTGGTAGTGCTATACCCGACGATAAATCGATATAATAGTGACAAATTTACAAGGTAATAATTAATTTTGAATTGGCAGTCTTTAATTGATAACAGACAACGTTTTTTCTGGCTTTTGCAAATTGCAGGCTGGATAGGTTATGCGTTAGTTAACTATATTGGTTCTAAAGTATTCGAAATGCGTGATATTTACGTATTCGTTATTTTACTAAACGCCTATGCGGGCTGTTTAATGACTGTGCCTCTGCGTTATATTTATCGCAAAATTTGGAATGCCTCACCTTGGGTATTAATTATTGTTGTATTTGGCGCCTCTTATATAACCGGTACATTATGGGCCGTGGTGCAAAAGTTTAACCTGTGGGAAATTTATCGCCACGGATACCGTCCTGAAGAATGGTTTTATTATTTACAACAAGGACTTGATTCTGTTTATATTATTTTGTGTTGGAGTGGTTTGTACTTTGGGGTTAAGTATTACCAGTTATTACAAAGTGAACGTCAAAAAGCCTTAAAAGCAACCACAATGGCGCACGAAGCACAGTTAAAAATGCTTAGATACCAGCTAAATCCTCATTTTTTGTTTAATACGCTCAATGCAATATCAACCTTAGTTTTGGTAAAAGAAAATAAAGATGCTAACTTGATGGTATCTAAATTGAGTGACTTTTTACGCTATACGCTTAATACTGATCCAATTAAAAAAGTGCCGCTGGAGCAAGAGTTACATGCATTAATGCTCTATTTAGAAATTGAACGTGTACGTTTTGATGAGCGCTTACAAGTTAATGTGGACGTGAGTGAGCAGGCCAAACAAGCATTAGTGCCAAGCTTAATATTACAACCGATCATCGAAAATGCCATTAAGTACGCCATTGCCCATATGTCAGAAGGTGGTGTTATTGATATAAAAGCGCAAGTTTTTGCTAATGAATTATTACTTGAAGTGGGCGATAATGGGCCTGGCACTGATATTGAAAATGGTCAGTTAGTTAATGCACAAGGCGTAGGGGTGGCAAACACCCGAGACAGATTAAAAACGCTCTACGAAAATAATTACTCGTTTGTATTATCACATAATACGCCAAGTGGATTAAAAGTTAATCTGCGAGTCCCGTTTGAGAAGGCTGTGAAGAAATGACAAGAATAAAAACGCTTATTGTTGATGATGAACCATTAGCACGTAAAGGTTTAGCCGTCAGGCTTGAAGAGTTTTCTGATATTGAAGTGATCAAACTGTGTAGCTCAGGTTTTGATGCGATTGAAAGTTGTAAAAACGAAAAAATTGATCTTGTCTTTCTTGATATTCAAATGCCTGGTATGAACGGTTTTGAAGTGGCGCGTGCTTTAAGTGAAAGCAGTAAAGATTTACCTGCCATTGTGTTTGTTACGGCGTTTGATCACTTTGCTGTTAAAGCATTTGAAATTCATGCTTTAGATTACATTTTAAAACCCGTTGATGATAACAGATTAAAACAGGCGGTAGAAAAAGTGCATACCTATTTAAAAACTCAGCAGGATAACGCCCATAAGAAAAAACTAGCGAGTTTCGTAGCAGGGATAACAGGCAATAACTGCGAAGAAATTTTAAAGAAATTAGCCACAGGCGATACCCTTACAGATCGTCGTTATCCTGAGTCATTGGCTGTAAAAGAGCAGGGCGAAATTGTCAGAGTACCCGTTGCTACTATACAGTGGGTAGATGCGGCAGGTGATTACATGTGTCTGCATTGCCAAGATGGGCAAACGCATATATTACGTAAAACTATGAAAGAGCTTGAACAAGAATTAGATCCAAGCCTATTTGTACGTGTTCATCGCAGCGCGATTGTTAACACCAAACAAATTAGCAAGCTGGTAACTCAGGTTAGTGGTGAATATTTATTAGTGTTAGATAACGGACAAGAGCTTAAAGTAAGTAGAAGTTACCGTGATAAAGTAAAAGCAGCATTAGCAAGCTAACTTTAATAAATAGCATAAAAAAACGCGAGCTTTTAGCTCGCGTTTTTTTATGCGCGTTACAGTTACGAAACTGTGACTATTTTCATCGTGTTGGTTGCACCAATCGTTTCCATCGCATCACCGTGGGTAATAATCACGGTATCGCCTGCTTGTAATGAGCCTGCGGCTACGAGTGTGCTTAGTGCATCTTTAACCATGCTATCTTTTTCACATTTTGTAGAGTCAAAAAATACAGGGTAAACACCACGATACAGCGCTGTTTGACCTAATGTACTTGCATGACGTGAAAGTGAATAAATAGGCAGTCCAGAGCTAATACGCGACATCAATTTTGCCGTGCTACCTGACTCAGTAAGGGTGATAATCGCTTTAACAGAGTCTAAGTGGTTAGCTGCATACATAGCTGATAAGGCAATTGATTCGGCGTTAGAAGAAAAACGGCTGTCTAAACGATGTTTAGAAACGTGTGTTTCTTTTTGGGATTCAGCACCTAAACAAACACGCGCCATAGTAGCAACGGTTTCTTCCGGGTAATCACCAGCGGCTGTTTCAGCAGAAAGCATCACTGCATCTGTGCCATCAAGTACCGCATTGGCAACATCCATAACTTCTGCACGTGTTGGCATAGGGTTATCGATCATCGATTCCATCATTTGCGTAGCGGTTACAACGGTACGGTTCAATGAACGAGCACGACGAATAATGAGTTTTTGTTTACCCATTAGTGCAGCATCACCAATTTCAACACCTAAGTCGCCACGGGCAACCATAACAGCGTCAGAGGCTAAAATAATGTCATCAACTGCCTCTTGTGTTTCTACTGCTTCAGCACGCTCAATTTTAGCTAAAAGCTGTGCATTAGAGCCTGCAGCCTCCGCTAATGAACGCACATAACGCATATCATCGCCACTGCGAGGAAAAGAAACTGCAATGTAATCAACGCCAATTTCAGCAGCGGTGATTAAATCTTCTTTATCTTTTTCCGTAAATGCAGGTGCCGTTAAGCCTCCACCTAAACGGTTAATCCCTTTATTATTAGAAAGTACGCCGCCAACAGTCACAATGGTATGAACTAAGTGACCTTCAACACTTTCTACGGTGAGTTGAATTAAGCCATCGTTTAATAGCAATAAATCTCCAGGGGCAACATCTTGTGGTAGCTCTTTGTAGTCAATACCGACGGCATTAATATCGCCTTGGCCTTTTTCCATTTTGGCATCAAGAATAAATTTTGCACCAACAGATAAGGTCACTTTGCCTTCTTTGAAGGTTGAAACGCGAATTTTTGGGCCTTGTAAGTCAGCGAGAATCGCGATGTGCTTACCAAGTTTAGTTGCAATATCTCGAACAGCTTGTGCACGGTCTTTATGATCTTGTGCAACACCGTGTGAGAAATTTAATCGAACGACATTTGCGCCTGCACGAATAATTTTTTCTAAGTTATTATCTCTATCTGTTGCAGGTCCAAGTGTCGCGACTATTTTTGTACGTCTTAACATTAAATTCTCCTGTGTGCTTTTTTTAAGCAAGTTGACGGTTATTTTGTTTTTAGCGATCACTAATAAAGAGCAATCTTTAGTTTTATGCAATTTTTATAACATTGCGACTATTATATACAAAATGAATATGTCATCATTATGACACCGGTGTCACAGGGCGTCAATGATCTAAAAATTTAAATAGCACTGCTATTTCTTCCCCTGAGAGGGCGGTTGTTTGATATAATTGCGGCGTTTATTTTAACTGTAATAAATGCATGTAGCTTTGCTCATGGCTGCGGTCTGAGTATAATGCACGCGGTATTATTTTAATTTACTAACCAAATAGTTGTTACCGAGGAGGGCACTAAATGCAAGTTGCATTAGTAGGGTTAGGCGTTATGGGGAAAAATCTTGCCCTGAACTTGATTGAAAAAGGGATAACGCTTGTCGCTTATGACAAAAACCCAAATGCGGGTGAAGAATTACTAAGTTGTGCTAAATCACAAGGCATGGCTGATAAACTTCACATTGTCTCTGATCTAGGGGATATGGTTAGGCGTTTAGAAGCACCGCGTTCTATTTTATTACTTGTGCCTGCTGGTGAGTTAGTTGATGCGGTTTGCAACGAGCTTATTGAAGCGGGTGTTCAGTGTAGTGATATTATTGTTGATTGTGGTAACAGTAATTATAAAGACGGTATTAACCGTAAGCTCAAATACCAAGATAAGTTTGAATTTGCCACTATGGGTATTTCAGGCGGTGCTGAGGGTGCACGTCACGGTCCAGCTATGATGGCCAGTGGTTCTGAAGGCGGCTGGGAGCGTGTCGAGCCATGGTTTACAAAGGTTGCTGCAAGCTATAAAGGCGAGTCGTGTTTTGCGCGTGTGGGCCAGTCAGCCAGCGGCCATTTTGTAAAAATGGTTCACAATGGAATTGAATACGCACTCATGCAACTGATTGCAGAAATGTATCAGCTATTACGTCACGGCACTAATCGCTCACCTAAAGAAATTGCAGAGATATTTAACGAATGGTCTCAAGGGCAGCTAAATAGTTATTTACTGTCAATCTCAAGCCATATTTTATCACTTGAAAATTCGCATAATGTGCCGCTTGTAGATTTAATTGACAATAAAGTAGGCGCAAAAGGCACCGGTTTATGGACAGCACAAAACGCCCTTGAATTAGGTATTGCGGTACCGTCGCTAGTGGCTGCTGTACAAGCTCGTCATTTAACCAATGCGTGTAATACGACTGCCGCACAAGAAATGACATACAGCGCACAAAATACCACACAAGTTGATATTGATTTAGATGAATTAAAAGATGCGTTTACCCTTGCGAGCCTGTTGGCTTATCGTCAAGGACTTGCATTAATTAAAGGCGCTTCACGAACTCATCAATGGAAAGTTGATTTAGCGAAAACGCTACAAACATGGCGTGCAGGGTGTATTATCCGTGCTGATTACCTTGATAGTGTAGCGCAAGGCGTTGAGTTTATTGACACCCTTGAAAAAGAGTCATTAGCGATGCGTAAAGTGACTGGCCAAGCCGTTATGACGGGTCTGGCGTTTCCTGTGCTTAGTGCAACACAAACATACTTAGCAACGCTAACAACACCAAGTAATGGGCACTTAGTTCAAGCCCAGCGTGATTACTTTGGTGAGCATGGCATTAAAACCCACAGTGGTGAAACGTGTCATTTAACTGACTTAGTTGATATTGACGCAAAAGTTCGTTAATAAAATCTAAGTTATCAAAAAGGACGCTAAGTAGCGTCCTTTTTTGTTATTCGCTTAACTGATTACTTAACGGGTCAGCTCACCACGCAGGTTATCTTGCATTAAATGGCGAATTGTTTCAATTTCTAGGTTTTGACTAAACAAGTAATGCAGCTTAGTTAAGCATGCTTCTAAGGTCATATCGTAACCGCTGATCACGCCTATGTTTAACAGCGCATTACCCGTGGCATAACCGCCCATGTTCACTTGGCCTTTTAAACATTGGGTTAAATTAGTAATAATAACACCCCGTTTACTTGCTTCATCCAGAATCGCTAAAAACTCAGGGTCTTGTGGCGCATTGCCTACACCAAAGCTTAGCAGTACAAGGGCTTTAATATTGCCATTAACTAAGCTTTTTACTACTTCTTTGCTGATCCCTGGGTATAAATACAGCACGCCAATAGCTTGCGGTGTAATAGGGGTAACTTGGAGTTCATTTTCTACATACGGGCTTAATTGCCCTTTGATCAGCTGAATATTAATACCTGAAAGCGCAAGCGGCTCTAAGTTAGGTGAGGCGAATGCATCAAACCCATCTGCATGGGCTTTAGTGGCACGATTACCTCTGAACAACTGATTATTAAAAAATAAGCTGACTTCTGCAATGGGGTAGTTAGCCGCTAAATACATGGCATTAAGTAGGTTAACTTGGCCATCTGAGCGTAATTGAGACAGCGGAATTTGTGAACCGGTCACAATAATAGGTTTAGTTAAGTTTTCAAACATAAACGACAGAGCTGATGCAGTATAGGCCATAGTATCGGTGCCATGCAGTACCACAAAGCCATCGTAATCTTGGTATTTACTTTTTATGTCATCGGCGATGAGTTGCCAATGAGCAGGTGACATATCTGAAGAATCTATAAGCGGGCAGTATTCATGAATATCAAATAATGGCATTTCTTCACGATTAAACTCTGCGTTATTAACCACGGTTTCGGTTAAAAACCCTTCAGCAGGAATATAGCCGCGAATTGATTTTTTCATTCCTATGGTACCGCCAGTGTAAGCGATATAAATGCGTTTACGTTTCATAAAAAAAGCCCAGTAAAAAAACTGGGCTTAGTATAACGCTAACTGCTAATCAATACAGCCTGTTAAGGCACTATTGTGCAACTGTACACTCTAAACAGCGGGCATAAACACCTTGTGGATCGTTATAATCTTTTAGGTTTTCTACTTCACTGCTTAATTGTTTAATAACACTTTGCAGATTAGCTTGGCTGGCTAATACTGCTGTTTTTTGTGTTTCAAGCCCAAGTACTGATTTAACGGCGGCACTGCCGAAAATATCTTGAAGCATTTTTTCTTGTGGGCTAAGCGATTGCTTAATTGTTTTAACGTCATAGTAGTTAAGCTTTGCAAGCTCTGCAGCTGCTTTAATCGCATCTTGTTTATTACCAAGTTTATCAACTAAACCAAGCTCTTGAGCTTGAGAGGCAATCCATACCCGACCTTGGGCAATTTTATCAACTTGCTCTGGGGTCATATTACGTGCCTCAGCAACCACATCTAAAAAGCGTCCATACGCTTCTTCAACACTCATTTGAATAACTTTAGCCATTTTCTCGTTAAGTGGGCGAGTGATTGAAAAACCTGCCAATTCGGTGGTCGCTACGCCATCTGAATACACGCCTATTTTAGCGAGGGTATCTTCAAATGTCATAAAGGTACCAAATACGCCAATTGAACCGGTAATTGTACTCGGCGCTGCCCAAATTTCATTGGCCGCCGATGCAATCCAATAACCGCCTGATGCAGCTACTGAGCTCATTGATGCAATAACGGGTTTACCAGCAGCTTTAAGTGCAAGTACTTCAGCACGAATTACTTCTGAGGCAAACATGCTGCCACCGCCTGAATCTATTCGTAAAACCACCGCTTTAACCTTGTCATCAAGTCGGGCTTTGCGAAGGAGGGCTGCAGTTGAATCACCACCAATTTCACCAGCACGGCGTTCACCATCAACAATAGTGCCTTTAGCAACCACAACAGCGACTTTTTCAGTCATAGGGTTATCAAACTCAATAGGCGGTTTTACTAAACTTAAGTATTCACCAAAAGAGACTTGTTTAAATGTTTTTCCATCTTCATTTTCTCCAACCAATTCAATTAACTGTTGGCGAATTTGCTGATTGGTTTTTAATGAGTCAACCCATTGGTTATCCAGTGCATATTTACCGGCATCACCATTAGCGGCTTGCATTTTAGCTAAATAAACATCCATTGTTTCATCAAAGTTTGACTCATCAAAAGGACGTACAGCACTAACGTCTTGCTTATATTCATTCCATAAAGCACCAAGCCATACGCGGTTTGCTTCTTTAGCTGCCTCTGACATATCGTTTCTGATAAACGGTTCAACGGCCGATTTAAAGGTACCTACACGGAATATATGCTGAGTGACTTCTAATTTTTCTAATGCGTCTTTGAAGTAAAGCGGGTACATACCGTAGCCTTCAATAAGCACACTACCATAAGGATGCATCGCAATTTCGTCTGCATGCGCGGCAATGTAATATTGTGCTTGGGTGTAGTAATACCCTGAGGCAATCACTTTTTTACCAGTTGCTTTAAATGTTTCAAGTGCCTGCGTAATTTGTTTGAGCTTATTTAAATGTGCTTTTGGCATTTCTTGTAAATCAAGCAAAATAGCGCTTATACGCGAGTCTTGTGCTGCTTCATTAATTACTTCAACTACATCGTCGAGCAATATTTCACTGGGTGAGTCAGCACTGGCCGTTGCATCATTAATAGCGGCTTCAACAGGGTCTATATAGGTTTTTTCTTCGACAATAGGGCCATTAAGGTTAAGTCTAAGAACAGAGCCCTCTTCGACAATAATTTTATCACCGTCACTTGATACCGATACGATAAAAATGACGACCAAAAATAAAAACAATACGTTGAGTATTAAACGACGTGAGAAGTTGATCCCCGTCCATATACCTTTAAATACCTTTGCTATCAAAATAGCTCCTTAAATTGGTACAGCTAAAACGTTATTGCCATCTTAGCGTAGAAAATAAATAAATTTAACTGCTAAATCGTAACGAAACATTTATAAATTCAATTACACTTGAGATTAAACACGTGTTTATTTAATAAATAATTACTGAAATTATGGCTGTAGTCACTACTTTTATCACACGCTATTGGTCAAGATAAACGCAGTTAACAGATTTTGAGTTAAAAAATTATTAAGTTTAATCTGCTCATATATTGCTTATTGTTGGTCATTAAAGCAGAATTGACTAAATGCACACAGGTTAGACCAGTTATTGGGGCACAGGATGTTAGAACAAAAATTAGAACTAAAACACACACAATTACGTAACCGTTTAGTAATGGGATCAATGCATACCGGCCTCGAAGAGGGATGGCATAATCGTAAACGCCTACGTGCTTTTTATGAAGCACGTGCTAAAGGTGGCACAGCAATGCTCATTACGGGGGGATATAGCCCTAATCTTCGCGGCAAGTTAACGCCTATTTCATCATCATTTAATAGTTATTATGATGTTTTTAAACACCGCGCTTATACACAAGCTGTTCATCAACATGGTGGTAAAATTTGCCTGCAGTTATTGCATGCTGGGCGCTATGCTTATCATCCATTCAATCAAGCCCCAAGTGCGATAAAAGCACCGATCAACCCTTATAAACCTAAGGCTATGTCTTTAAGTTCAATTAAAAAAACCATTAAAGATTTTGCTCACTCTGCATATTTAGCAGAAAAAGCAGGTTACGATGGCGTTGAGGTGATGGGCTCTGAAGGTTACTTAATCAATGAGTTTATGGCACCGCATACAAACAAACGAGACGATGAGTTTGGTGGCAGTCTTGAAAACAGAATGCGTTTAGCTGTTGAGATTGTAAAAGCAGTAAGAGCTAAAGTTTCAGATAAATTTCTAATTATTTTTAGACTTTCTGTTATCGATTTAATTCCGAATGGCTCAACTCCTGAGGAAGTAACACAACAAGCTATTGCACTTGAAAAAGCAGGTGTTGATATTTTTAATACTGGCATTGGTTGGCATGAAGCACGGGTACCGACAATTGCAAGCATGGTACCCCCAGGCGCATTTAAAGAAGCGTCAAAGCGGTTGAAAGATGTTATTAGCGTGCCTGTTATTGCCGTAAACCGCATTAATACACCAGAGATTGCCAACGATATTTTAACGGCGGGTGAAGCTGATTTAATCTCTATGGCGCGCCCTTTACTTGCCGATCCTGAGTTTTTTAATAAATATCAAGCCAAGCGCTCTGACCATATTAATATTTGTATTGGATGTAACCAGGGCTGTTTAGACCATGTATTTAAAGGTAAACGTGCCACGTGCTTAGTTAACCCACAAGCGGGTTTTGAACTTGATTACCCTCTAGAAAAAGCCGCAACAGCTAAAAATGTATTAGTGGTTGGAGCGGGTCCTGCTGGGCTTTCTTCAAGTTGCTACTTAGCGCAAAAAGGTCACAATGTAACGCTTATTGACCAAAAGCAGCATATGGGTGGGCAGTTTAATTTAGCCATGCAAATACCAGGTAAAGAAGACTTTAACCATACACTGGCTTACTTTACCAATGAACTTAAGCGTTTAAACGTCACCATTGAATTAGGCAAAGCATTTGATGATAGTATGCTGAGCCAGTTTGACGATGTGGTTTTTGCCACGGGTGTAAGGCCACGTGAAGCCTCTATAGAATGTAGTGATGACAAACGTGTTTTTGCCTACGATGAAGTCATTCGCGGTGAGGTTGAACTTGGTAACTCGATTGCGATTTTAGGCGCAGGCGGTATCGGTTTTGATATGGTGGCATTTTTAAGTGAACATAAATCACAAAGTATCAGCGACTTTAAAACCCAGTGGGGAATAGAGTGCGATGCTCAGCCTCATAAAGATGAGCGTCAACTTTATATGCTTAAACGCAGTGAAGGGCGCTTTGGTGGTGATTTAGGTAAAACAACCGGTTGGATACATCGTCAAGTTGCTAAACAACATGGCGTTAAGCAAATTGCCAATTGCCAATACCATCGTTTTGATAAAAACGGCCTAACGATCAGTGTTGCTGGCGAAACGCAAGTATTGCCAGTTGATACTGTGATTGCTTGTATTGGCCAAGTGTCTAATGACGAACTATTTAAGACGCAAGCAGAGAATGCCAAGGTTCATGTTATTGGTGGCGCTAAACTAGCAGCGGCTATTGATGCCAAGCGCGCTATATTTGAAGCTTTACAAGTTGCACGCAGTATTTAATATGCAATTTAAGTAAGTACACGGGTCTGATTATTTTTTAAAGATAGTTAACTTTTAATCAGACCCTTATATTGTTGTTTTTTACCTTACCCCATTCCTTGTATAGCTAATAAATACGCTATTGCGACTTTCAATGGTGCCTCGGCTACAACGCTTAACTGGCAAAATTAAACCTATAAAGCCCCTCATTAGTTCGACCTAATTATTTACACGCAAAAGGCGAGCGCCACTTTGTAATGGCACAAATACACGGCTATTTGGGTTGCGATATTATTTGTGTGCTTTTTTAACCTAGGTACTTTCTTGATAAGCAAATAATAACAGCGGGGTGCCCATTATATTTTAACCTAAGGGTTTCAATGGTATGCTATTGTTTTGTCTTTTGAGTAATTATAATGGATGCTATTGAGCTTTTATTAACCCGCCAGTCAGATGCAAAACTGACAGAGCCAGGCCCTAATGAAGAACAACTAAACATTATTCAGCAGGCTGGGCTCAGAGTTCCCGATCATGGCTGTATTGCGCCTTGGCAATATATCATTGTTCAAGGGGATGCACGTCATAAGTTGGGTGAAATTTATTATCAAAGCGCTTTGGCCGAGCAGCAAGCTGAAAAAGTAATTAATCGTGCTAAAGAGTTACCCCTTAGAGCACCCATGATCATTATTGCCATTGCAAAATATCAACAACATCCAAAAGTACCAAGAATAGAACAAGTTCAAAGTGCAGGCTGTGGCGTGCTGGCTATGCAACAAGCCGCATTTGCACAAGGGCTTGGCGGTATTTGGCGCACAGGTTACTTTGCACAAAGCCCCAGTGTTAAACACGCGCTTAACTTAAACAATGATGATGAAATAGTGGGTTATTTGTATTTAGGGACGCCAGCAGTTGAGTGTAAAAAGTCACCGCGCCATAAACCAGAAAACTATTTTAGTTTTTTGTAGCAATAGGATGAACTTTTTATATTCAATATAGTCATAATTCATTAAGTTAATCGTGTTACACTACCTCGGTTAATATTGTAGCTGCGAGAAGCGCACGGAAGCACCATACGCAATAAATCTTCTTCAGTTTGTTTTTTAATCGGTTGTTTTTTGGTAATGTATGGAAAGTCTTACCAATAATAACGATAAAGAAGACGAAAATGATGGGAAATTTATTTTTACGTGAAAAAGAAAACTGGTTTGCCTGGTCAATCTGGGGTGTTGTTGGCGCGCTTGCGACATTTTATGTTGCAATGAATACACAAGCAGCTCACTTTATTGCTGCAACTGCGATGGGTGTCCTAGTACTGCTAACATGGTGGATGCAACAGTCTCGACGATTTGATTTTGGCAGAGCCTTTAAAATATGCTGCTATGTTCTATTATTCACCGTACTGCCTTCGTTTGTGTTAGTTGTGATCCCAAGTGATGATTTAAACCGCTTCGATTTAATATTTCAAAGTATTGCATTTTTAACTGCCAGCTTATTGGTGTGTTTAGTATGTTCTTGGATTGCCCGCAGACCTAAACAATATTACTAGGGTTTATGACTATCTTGGTTAATATTTAACTATTTAATCAGTTTTAGTAAAATAGGGCTTTACAAGCTAAGCGTATGATCTTATTATGCGCGCCGTACGGAGAGATGGCAGAGTGGTCGAATGCACCGGTCTTGAAAACCGGCAGGGGTTTATAGCCCCTCTAGGGTTCAAATCCCTATCTCTCCACCATTATTTAAAAAACCGCCTTATTGGCGGTTTTTTGCTATCTGGAGCTTTATTATGTCACAGTCCCCGGAGTTATCCTTTTCTAAACGTTTACTCAAGCACATCCTGCTATGGACTGTGTTTGGTTATTGTTACCAAAGTGCCATATCGTTATTACAAAAAATGGCCATTGATGCATACCCAGATAATGCGCTGATGATGACTTTCTTATATGGCATCGGGTTTAATCTTTTATCCGGGCATTTAATCACAAAATACGATCATTTTTGGCCAGTGTGGGGCGCGTTTTACATTGGCATTATCGGTTTGGTGGCTGTGCCTCTTTTGTTGATCGGCGTGGTCGGATTGTTGCCGATGAGCTTACTTGTTGGAATTTTGCTCAGTTTACCTGTGTGTACCTTTGCTATTGGTTTAATTAAAGAAAAACTCAATAAAAACTAGCCCCAAACGGCTTTTATTTTGTGATAGCATATACGGGTCTTTTAACTAACAAAACGTGAATAACACATTATGTCAGATAATTTTACTACAGATGCTGAAAAAGCAAGTTACGGTATTGGCTTACAAATGGGTGAGCAACTTAAGGCTAACCCTTTTGAAGGTTTAAACTTAAATTCAGTATTTGAAGGCATGAAAGATGCGTATGCAGGCAGTGCTTTTCAAGTAGAGATCCCTGAGATCCAAGCTGCATTTGAGAAAATCAATGAAGAGATCCAAGCTCGTCGTGAAGAAGAAGCTAAAGTATTGGCTGCTGAAGGTATTGCATTTTTAGAAGAAAACGCAAAACGTCCTGAAATTACAGTTACTGAGTCAGGTCTTCAGTACGAAGTACTTGCAACAGGTGAAGGCGAAAAGCCAACTGCAGAGTCTACAGTACGTGTTGATTACCACGGTACTTTAGTAAACGGTACTGTTTTTGATAGCTCATACGAGCGCGGTCAACCTGCTGA
This sequence comes from Pseudoalteromonas sp. MQS005, assembly GCF_001661605.1. Taxonomy (NCBI): domain Bacteria; kingdom Pseudomonadati; phylum Pseudomonadota; class Gammaproteobacteria; order Alteromonadales; family Pseudoalteromonadaceae; genus Pseudoalteromonas; species Pseudoalteromonas sp. MQS005. Next base: position 25,962 of record NZ_LYRQ01000006.1, read on the forward strand.
ATTCCCAGTAGGTGGCGTGATCAAAGGTTGGACTGAAGCATTACAAATGATGCCAGTAGGTACTAAATGGCGTTTATACGTTCCTCATGAGCTTGCTTATGGTGAACGTGGTGCCGGTGCTGCAATCGCACCTTACTCAACTCTAGTATTTGACGTTGAGTTACACGCAATTCTTTAATTAGAATTTAGTTGTAAAAAAACCGCATTCATTATTACGAATGCGGTTTTTTATTGTCTGATTAAAAATGAGCGCGTTTTAAAAGTAGCCTCTAACGCCAAATTGGAAGTTACGTCCAGGAAGAGGTGCCGTATCTTTAATAAATGAACTATGTACAAAACCAAGTTCATCAGTAATGTTATCAACACTTAGGTATAGCTGCGTGTCAACTGCGCCTAAATCAAGTTGATAATTGGCTTGTAAATCAATTAATGTATAGCCATCCGTTGCCGTTTCGTAAGCACTAATATCATTTTGCTCAAAGTAATGGGTTCCTGTTAAGGTAAATTGCGCATTACCTAGGGTATATTGTAGTTCTGAGCCCAATTTATTGGCAGGGATATGTGGTAAATTACCTTCATTATCTTTTAGTTTGGCGCGAGTAGAGTCACCAAATACTTTTACCATGGCGCTGGGGTTTATTTGATAATGTGCATCAAATTCAAAACCATAAAGCTGCGCATCTTTACTGGTAAATTGATAAACATCAATTGCATCGCTGTGTCCATTGGCAGCAGACTCAAAGCCATCCATCTCATCAAACACTAATCCGGTGTTTTGTTGATAATAAAAGTTTTTAATATCGTTATAGAAAAAGTTGACGGTGTAGCCAAAGTCACCGCTAAAACGACGTAAACTAATATCAAGATTGGTAGAGGTCTCTTGTTTAATTTCTTCAGGTTCAAAATGCGCTTCTGCCCCTTCAATATGATAGCCCAAGCCAAGCTCATAAGTACCTGTGGCAACATGCAAACCATTAGAGAGTAATTCAGCTGAAAGTGGCGCACGCTCTGAATGTGATAAGCTAACGGCTAGGTTGTGACTTGGCATATACTCCCAAATCGCACCGGCTGAGGCACTTACATTAGTAAAGCTTTGGGTGTAGTTAATAGTCTCATCTGCCGATACAGGTTGTTCATCATGGCTGTGCTGATGTGTATCTACATCACTTTTGATATCATAATCTTCTAGGCGGGCGCCAAGCTCTACGGTGACATCGCCAAATGTGCGTTCTTCAAGTAAATATAACGCATGAGTGGTAGTGACACTTGCAGGCGTAAACGCTTCTTCGCCAATTGCATCGTAATCAGATTCACTATAGTGATAGCCAATCATGCCATGCCATTGGCCTAACTGATGCTCTACATTTAAACGTGCTTCAGTGGTTGCGTTACTAAACGTGGTGCCAATCGCGCCATCTTCAATTTCACTGTGAGTGTAGTCGGTGTAGCCAAGACGAAGATTAATCGATTCAATCCAGTTATCATGAAATGCATAACTTACCAGTCCTTGCCAACGATCTTGCTCTAAATGAGCATAAACGGGAGTTTCTGCGTGTTCTTCATCCGCATGATCTTCATGATCGCCTTCTTCTTCATGGGCATGACCGTGATCATGTGAATGCCCTGGAATGCCATAGTCTGTTTCAATATTGCCGTATGAAAAGCCAACGGTTAAATGCTCACCGACATAGCTGGTACCAAAGTTCACTGTTTCACTGTCGATAAAAGTATTTTCAACTGAAGTGGCTGTTTCTTCATCGCCCTCAATGTGTACTTCACCTTCTTCATGTTCATCTGGTAGGTTAAAGCGAGGCGTTTGATAGTCATCACCACTGCGTTTGGTGCCATCAAAATGAAAATTAAAGTTATTGCTGCCTGTTTCTAATTTTGCCGCATAGGTGTTCGCATTTGAAACGGTATCGTGTGTGTATTGTGCCGCTCCCGAGAGTGCGTCAATATTATTGGTTGGAATACGGTTATCAACCACATTTACTACACCGCCAATAGCACCAGAGCCATATAGTAGGGTGCTTGGGCCTCGTAGTACTTCAATTTGTTCAGCGGCTAAGCTATCACTTGATGTCGCGTGATCTGGACCGATACGTGATGCATCACTGCTATCTAAACCGTTTTGAGTAATTTTAACACGAGGACCACCTAGGCCACGAATAATCGGACTTGAAGAGACAGGGCCGAAGTAGCTAGCGTTTACTCCTGGTATTCCTTTAAGTGTTTCACCTAGGGTCGGTTTCGCTTTATTTTTTAGTTCATCCCCTGATAGTACGCTTACAGGTGAAATCATTTCTAAGCTATTTTTATGCAGTGCCGAGGCATACACAACCACAGTTTCAACCGAAGACGGCTTTAATGTAACAGTAATAGTATCGTCTACATTCTCAAGCGATATACGTGAATCGATGTAGTTATCTTTACTAATGTGTAATTGGCTTTTAGCATCTATGTCGATACTAAACTGACCTTGTTCATTGCTTTTCACGCTTTGTGACTTTCCATGAACATGGATAGTTGCATTAGCAATAGGTTGTTTTTTTGAATCTGTTACTGTGCCGTTAATCGTTGCTGCTAGGGCAGAGTGAGAACACAAAACAGACAGTAGCGCTGAGGATATGAGTGTTAACTTTGTCATAATTACTTCGAATCGTGGTTGTTATGTTGTGATATAATATAACACTACAAAATGGCATCATCAACAATGTTATACTATAACTTTTAATTTTGCGTTGAATGGCAAAATAATCGCGTTAAATTTACATTACCAGCTTATTATTACAGATCAGTGCATTTGTTATATTTATTCGCTTAAGAGCGGCTGTCTATCATTAGTATGTCTAATTTTTTTGTGCTTTGAAAGGATTTTGTTTATCGATTGGTTCAAGCATTTCACAGTCATCGTTTATCATTTCTGAAATTAAACTTGGGTAGTGTCGGCAATCTTGAGGACGGTCATGGTAAATACTGCATGTATATTTATCTTTTTCTTGTGGATATTTTTTACTGCTAAGTACTAAAAATGGGCATTGCGTTAATTGCTCGCCTGTTTTGGGATCAAACCATAACTGATCGTTTTTAACATATTGAAATATTTCTGGGTTGAATAACGCCCACATTTCAATTTCATCCTGATTTGTATCTAAATCTGCCGCACCATATTTAGTGCAGCATTTACCGCATTGATTGCAATTTTGCATAGGGTAGGTATTTACTATTGCGACTTAAATTAAGCGTTAAGTGTAGCACTGTAATATCCAGGTTTTTAAATTAAACCTCTATTTTTATCGCTTATAATACTTTTGTAACAACGCAGCGCTTAATAATAATGTACTATTAGGGAATATATTTCGAATACGATGCCTTTAATAAATCAAAAAAGGCGCGTTAATAAGGTAGCAATTAACTATGAATACTAAAGTATACAAAGCGGTTCACGATTTGGCGGAAAAGCTGATGGCAGCGGCTAATAAAAATGATACTAAACAGTTTGAATCTTTATATGCTGAGCTAAAAGCTATTTGTATTGAAAACGAAAATACAGCGAAAGATCACCCTGTTCAGTGGGAAACATTGGCTGATTTCACCGAAGAGCTAGAAGAAGCTATTGAGACTTACGAAAAAGCGTTACAGAAGTCGATAGAAATTAATAACAAAGATCATATGTCGTCTGTTGCCTTTTCTATGGCTACTTTACAGCTTGAGCTGGGTGATAAAGAGGCGGCAATTAAAAATCTGCAAGATGCTAAAATCAGTGCGAATAAAATTGAAGACAAAGAATTAAAATCAGAGATCCATGAGTTATTAGAATCATTGGTTGAAGAAGAAGGCTAGGCAATTTTATAGCCATTATTAATAATCAGCGTCAGTAATAATACCATTGGCGCTTTTTTTTGATAAAAGCAAATTCTGCGTCATTAAATATTTATGCTTAAATTAAGTCACTAAGCAAATTTTTTGGAGAAAACATGCTAGCGCAAATAGAACAATGGATTGATAAAACGAATAGCGAGTATGTTGATCAAAGAATATGTTGTGATACATTTGTTAGCGAATTTGCTGGCTTTTACCCGCATGATTTTTTGAAAACTGCATTTTATGTGGTTGTTGAACACATTCCCAAGCCTGACTTTACTGGTTTACGTGAAATTGGTTTAAGCGATTTTATTGACATGGATGTAGCAGGGATCACCTATAAAAACACTTATTACATATTACCTCATGTTGCGCGTAATTTAAGAGTGCATTTTCATGAGCTGGCTCATGTCGTTCAATGGCGCGAGCTCGGTGCTCACGCTTTTATTATGCGCTACATCAATGAAATCCAAACCTGTGGTTATGATGATGCTCCGCTTGAAAAAATGGCCTATGCACTTGATGCGCACTTTACCAGCAATGGAAATAAATTTAATATTCCTGACTATATTACTCAACAGCTTTAGTTAATAAATATTATAAAAGGAATTTATATGTCGCGCTTTGTGCTCTATTTACTAGCTTTATCTGCCCTTGATGTAAAGGCAGCCGATTTTAATCATGATATTGTCAACGCATTGATACACAGAACAACGCAACAAGTAACTTACGATGGCGCCTATCATAGGCTTGAATACCCTGGTGGCGATGTACCCGCTAATATTGGTGTATGTACCGATGTTATAATTCGATCCTATCGACAGCTTGGTATTGATTTGCAAAAGTTAGTACATGAAGACATGCAGGCCAATTTTCGCGCATATCCTTCTAAGCGTATTTGGGGATTAACCAAGCCAGATAAAAACATTGATCATCGACGTGTACCTAACTTACAGGTTTACTTTGAGCGCCATGCTCAAGTGTTAACTAAATCGCTTAATGCAGCAGATTATAAAACCGGTGACATAGTCACTTGGATGCTGCCAGGCAATTTACCGCACATAGGTATGGTCGTTAATCAAATAGCGCAGGACAGTGGTCACCCGCTTATTGTGCACAATATTGGTCGCGGACCTGAAATGAGCGATATGCTTTTTGCTTATACAATTACGGGTCATTACCGATTTGTACCTGCTGCTTATTCAGAGTAAATAACACGGCTATAATCGCGATTACTTGAGTAATAATTGCAGAAACAGGTAAGTGAATAAAGCGAGCTGTTAGGCATTATACTGTGTGGTTTGCTAGTTACTTTAAATTAATACTGATATCACCATTGGGCTTGCAGCAACACAATAGTATTTCACCATCACGCACAAAGGCTAACGGTTCTTCATTGTAATTGACTTCACCAGAGACAAGCGTAGCACGACACGCACCACAATATCCCTCACGGCACTGGTAAGCAGCATCAATTTTATTCGATTCTAAGCAGTGTAAAAGAGAAGGGCAGCCAGCGGTAAAATCTAAACACTGGCTGTTATCTGCAAGCGTAACACTTGCAGTGGTTCTATCAGTCATTATAAATCAAAGTCACCAAATTCAGCTGCATCAACCTGTGAATCAATTTGACCTACAAGGTATGAGCTAATTTCCGCTTCTTGTGGAGCAACTTGCACGTTATCAGAAACAAGCCATGAGTTGATCCATGGAATCGGATTACTGTTATTATCAAACTGTGCTGGTAAACCAATAGCAGTCATGCGTGCATTGGTAATGTATTCAACATACTGACATAAAATATGTTTATTTAAGCCAATCATTGAACCATCTTTAAACAGGTACTCTGCCCATTCTTTTTCTTGCTCTGCAGCGTCAACAAACATTTTGATTGCTTCTTCACGGCACTGTGCAGCAACAATTGCCATTTCAGGGTCGTCTTTGCCATCCTGCATAATATTTAAAATATGCTGAGTGCCTGAAAGGTGAAGCGCTTCATCACGGGCAATAAGCTTAATAATTTTTGCATTGCCTTCCATTAGCTCACGCTCTGCAAACGCAAATGAACACGCAAAGCTGACATAAAAGCGAATAGCTTCAAGAATGTTCACTGACATCATCGCCAGGTACAATTTCTTTTTCAGCTCGAATAGGTTAACCACCACGGTTTCACCATTAATGTCATGTTTGCCTTCACCGTACAGGTTGTAAAGCGACACTGAGTTAATTAAATCGTCGTAATAAGTGGTTACGGCATCGGCACGTTCACTAATTTTGTCATTGCTAACAATGTCGTCAAAGATGAGTTCAGGCGCTTGGGTTACGTTACGAATAATATGTGTGTATGAGCGGCTGTGAATGGTTTCACTAAACGCCCATGTTTCAATCCATGTTTCAAGCTCAGGAATTGACACAATTGGCAATAGTGCAACGTTAGGCGAACGGCCTTGAACACTATCAAGCAAAGTTTGGTATTTTAAGTTACTTAAAAAGATATGCTTTTCGTGATCAGGAAGCGCTTGAAAGTCTAAACGGTCTTTACTTACGTCAACTTCTTCAGGACGCCAAAAGAAAGACAATTGTTTTTCAATCAGCTTTTCAAAAATAGGGTATTTTTGTTGATCGTAACGTGACACGTTAACGGTTTGACCAAAAAACATTGGCTCTTGCATTTGGTTATTATGATTTCTGCTAAAAGTAGTATAAGACATGTTTATCACTCAAAAAACTATCACTAAAACTATCAGGACAAAGCGGGCAAGGCGCCCGCTTTAAGTTTAACTATTAAATTTTACACGCGCCGCCTGCACAATCGTCATCTTCCACTTCTGGAGCGTCTTCTTGTGCATCTGATGCGCCATCACGGGTGTTATGGTAGTACAGCGTTTTAACACCTAGCTTGTAGGCACCAAGTAAGTCTTTTAATAAGACTTTCATAGGTACTCTACCGCCTTCGTATTTATTTGGATCATAATTAGTATTTGCTGAAATCGTTTGGTCGATAAATTTCTGCATTATGCCTACTAATTGTAAGTAACCATCGTTAGATGGGATATCCCACAGTAGCTCATAGCTATCTTTGAGGCGTTCGTACTCAGGGACAACTTGTTTTAAAATACCGTCTTTACTTGCTTTAACACTAATATGGCCACGCGGTGGCTCAATGCCATTGGTTGCATTAGATATTTGCGATGATGTTTCTGATGGCATTAATGCGCTCAGTGTTGAGTTACGCATACCGTGCTCTTTAATGCTGGCACGTAACGTATCCCAATCAAGATGAAGTGGTTCATCACAAATTTTATCTAAATCACGCTTGTACGTATCCGTTGGCATAATACCTTGTGAGTACGTTGTTTCGTTAAATTTAGGACAGGCACCACGTTCTTTTGCCAGCTCATTAGACGCTTTCATTAGGTAGTACTGAATCGCTTCAAATGTTTTGTGCGTAAGCGCATTTGCGCTGCCATCTGAATAACGCTTACCGTTTTTAGCTAGGTAGTATGCGTAGTTAATAACGCCTATGCCTAGCGTACGACGTCCCATAGTTGCATTTTTAGCTGCAGGTACTGGGTAGTCTTGGAAATCAAGTAGGTTATCAAGTGCGCGTACTGCAAGCTCAGCTAACTCTTCTAGTTCATCTAAAGACTCAATCGCGCCTAAGTTAAACGCAGATAATGTACAAAGTGCAATTTCACCTTCTTCATCATTCACGTTGCTAAGAGGCTTAGTTGGTAACGCAATTTCTAAACATAAGTTAGATTGACGGATCGGAGCCACTTTTGAGATAAACGGACTGTGTGTATTACAGTGGTCAACGTTTTGTAAGTAAATACGACCCGTGCTAGCACGTTCTTGAGCAAACATAGAGAACAGCTCAATTGCTTTAATTCGTTTTTTACGAATTGACTCGTCTTGCTCATATTTTACATATAGCGCGTCAAACTCGTCTTGATCTTCAAAAAATGCATCGTAAAGGCCAGGCACATCAGAGGGGCTGAATAACGTAATGTAATCGTCTTTAATTAAACGTGAGTACATGAGTTTATTAAACTGTACGCCGTAATCTAAGTGACGTACGCGGTTATCATCAACGCCACGGTTGTTTTTAAGCACTAATAAGTTTTCAACTTCTAAATGCCAAAGCGGGTAGAAAAGGGTTGCTGCGCCACCACGTACACCGCCTTGCGAACAGCTTTTAACCGCTGTTTGAAAGTGCTTATAAAACGGAATACAGCCAGTGTGATACGCTTCACCGTTACGAATAGGGCTACCTAGTGCACGAATACGACCTGCATTAATACCAATACCAGCACGTTGAGAAACGTATTTAACAATCGCTGATGATGTAGCGTTAATTGAGTCTAGGCTATCGCCACACTCAATAAGTACGCATGAGCTAAACTGGCGTGTTGGCGTACGTACGCCCGACATAATTGGCGTAGGTAAAGAAATTTTAAATAATGAAACCGCATCATAAAAACGTTTAATGTAATCAATACGTGTATCACGAGGGTAATCAGAGAATAAGCTTGCAGCCACTAAAATATATAAAAACTGCGCGCTTTCGTAAATTTCACCCGTTACACGGTTTTGAACTAGGTATTTACCTTCAAGCTGTTTTACTGCTGCGTAGCTAAAGTTAAGATCGCGAGAATGATCTAAGTACGCATCTAGCTCATCTAATTCTTGCTCTGTGTAATCAACGAGTAAATGTGCATCGTAACGTTTTTGTTCAACCATGTTAGTAACATGGTCAAAAAGACGCGGTGGCTCAAACTGGCCATAGGCTTTTTTACGTAAATGGAATACAGCTAAACGAGCAGCAAGATACTGATAATCAGGTGATTCTTTTGAGATCTGATCCGCAGCGGCTTTAATAATCGTTTCGTGGATGTCTTTAGTACGAATACCGTCATAAAATTGAATATGCGATTTAAGTTCAACTTGTGAAACCGAAACGTTATTTAAACCTTCGGCGGCCCATTCAATAACGCGATGGATCTTATCAAGATCGAGTGGCTCTTTACGACCGTCACGTTTGCTTACAGATAACTGTTGGTTCATAGCTTTGCCTGTATTCCTTGGGAATTAAATATTTTTGACCAATGCGTGCACCTAAAAAAGCGCAGTGCCTATTCGTTTATTGTTATTTTCACCGGTTTGGTGAATTTAATTGAATAACATTTAGCCACAATATCTGGTGTTGTTCAAATTAGAGATCACAAGATAGTGTGGTCTGGTATCTTTTGCAAGGGACAGAAACCGCTCTCATTGTGGATAACGTTGGGATAACGTAATTGTGTTAGTAGGCATTAACCTTTGATCAATCGGTTAAGTTGAAATTTGTAAAAATCAACTAAGGAAAGATTAAATTTACGCTTTTTTAAAATAAATTTTGTCTGCTTTTTTTATCATCAAGCTTTGCGTAAAAACTAACACAATCACAATATGTAGTGTTTATTAATTAACATGGCACTATATGTGGTTAAATGCATCTATAGGACTGTGCCAATTAAAATCCGCATTCCAAGCCAATGCCTCGTCAACACTCGGTACATATCCCCATAGTGCGGTTGCGGTGTGCATATTGGCTGCTTTACCTGCTTGAATGTCACGCTGCGCATCACCTATATATAAGCAACGCGAAGGATCAACACTCATTTGCTCAGCGCAATACAGTAAAGGAAGGGGTGAGGGCTTAGATTCAGCTAAGGTATCACCGCTTATCACAATACGTGCATTTTTTAATGCAGGAATCGCCTTGACTAAAGGATCAGTTAAAAATCCGGGCTTATTAGTCATAATTCCCCAGGGTATTGCTTTGTTATCAAGTGCGATTAGTAATTGCTCTATTCCTACAAAACATCGAGTATGGGTGGCAATATTGGCAGCGTATTGCGTGACTAGCTCATGTAAAAGTTGCTCTTGCGGCTGTTGTGCCCAGCTTTCTTTAAAACCAGCAGCCAATAAAGCGGCAGCACCGTTTGAAGCCGCGGGGCGATATATATCACTGCCCACTTGGGGCTGTTGATGATTTTGCAGCACGGTGTTTAGTGCGGCGCCTAAATCATCAGCGGTATCGAGTAAAGTGCCATCTAAGTCAAACAGCAATGCTTGATATTCCATTGGGACAATGGGGGTTTGAGAGCTTGCCATTACGCTAACTTCTCAAAATGCAGCATATAATTTACGCTTACATCATCATTCATTGTGTATTGCTTAGAAAGCGGGTTGTAACTTAAACCAGCACTGGCACGTACTTTTAAGCCAGCTTGCTCTGCCCATGCAATTAATTGTGCAGGTTTAATAAACTTTTTATGGTCATGGGTACCCTCTGGGACCATTTTTAACAGTTTTTCTGCACCGACAATAGCGTATAAGTAAGCTTTTGGGGTTTTATTAAGAGTAGAGAAAAAAACATCAGCCCCAGGTTTTGCTAATTTAGCCACCGCATGAATAATAGAAGCAGGGTCGGGGACGTGCTCTAACATTTCCATACAAGTGATCACATCAAAGCGCTCAGGGTGCTCATCTGCAAACTGCTCTGCAGGTACTTTTATATACTCAACGGGGACACTTGTTTCTAAGCTGTGTAACTTAGCTACGGTTAAAGGCTCTTGGCCCATATCGATGCCTGTTACGTTTGCGCCCATTCGCGCCATGCTGTGACTTAAAATGCCACCACCACATCCTACATCTAGGGTTTCTTTATCAAATAATCCTTTGGTTTTGTCTGCGATGAAATCTAATCGTAATGGATTAATTTCGTGAAGCGGCTTAAATTCGCCTTCTAAATCCCACCAACGTTCTGCGATGGCTTCAAACTTTGCTATTTCTGCGTTATCTACATTTTGATGTTCGGTCATAAAATACTTCCTCGTCAATCTGAGGCCATTATATAGGCCTAAATTGATAAATCGCAAAGTTTTGCGCCTGTAAATTAAAATTAATTGTGATAGCATGGTTACTTAGAAATAATAACAAACACTCTTAATACCTAATACTGGGTTGTTAAGAGCTGATACTGAAGGAATGTGATATCAAATGACTGATCTCGCCAATGAAATTCTGCCAGTCAATATTGAAGACGAGTTAAAAAACTCCTACTTAGATTACGCCATGAGTGTAATTGTAGGACGTGCATTACCAGACGTACGTGACGGTTTAAAACCTGTTCACCGCCGCGTTTTGTTTGCAATGAACGAGCTTAGTAATGACTGGAACAAGCCTTACAAAAAATCGGCCCGTGTGGTCGGTGACGTAATTGGTAAATACCACCCACACGGCGACAGTGCAGTTTATGACACCATCGTACGTATGGCTCAGCCATTCTCACTGCGTTACATGCTAGTAGATGGTCAGGGTAACTTTGGTTCGGTTGATGGTGATTCTGCAGCGGCAATGCGTTATACAGAAGTACGTATGGCAAAAATGTCGCACGAATTATTAGCCGATCTTGAAAAAGAAACGGTTGATTTTGTGCCTAACTACGATGGCACAGAGCAAATTCCTGATGTGTTACCCACTAAAATACCTAACCTGTTAGTTAATGGTTCATCGGGTATTGCGGTTGGTATGGCAACAAATATTCCGCCACATAACTTAACAGAAGTCGTGAATGGCTGTTTAGCGCTTATTCAAAACCCTGAATTGACCATTACGGAGTTAATGGATTACATTCCTGGGCCTGATTTCCCAACTGCGGCGATTATTAACGGTAAAAAAGGCATTGAACAAGCTTATCAAACCGGTCGTGGTAAAGTGTACATGCGTGCGCGTGCTGACATCGAAACCGATGAAAAGACGGGTCGCGAAACCATTATTGTTCATGAAATCCCTTACCAAGTTAACAAAGCACGTTTGATTGAAAAAATCGCCGAGCTAGTTAAAGATAAAAAAATTGAAGGGATCAGCGCATTACGTGATGAATCAGATAAAGACGGTATGCGTATCGTTATCGAGATCAAACGTGGTGACGTAGGTGAAGTTATTTTAAACAACCTTTATGCACAAACTCAGTTGCAAACTGTGTTTGGTATGAATATGGTTGCGTTAATTAATAACCAACCTAAGTGTTTCAACTTAAAAGAAATGCTTGAAGAGTTTATTATTCACCGCCGTGAAGTTGTTACCCGTCGTACGGTATTTGATTTACGCAAAGCCCGCGACCGTGCGCATACGCTAGAAGGTTTAGCGATTGCACTGGCTAACATTGACCCAATTATCGAACTTATCCGTAAGTCGCCAACACCTGCTGAAGCAAAAGTTGCATTAACAGCGCGTCCATGGGAATTAGGTAATGTTAAAGCCATGCTTGATAAAGCAGGCGAAGACAACGTGGCACGCCCAGATTGGTTAGCAAGCGAGCTTGGTATTCGTGATGGTCAGTACTATATTTCTGAGCAACAAGCTCAAGCAATATTAGACTTACGTTTACATAAACTTACTGGTCTTGAACACGAAAAAATTCTTACCGAATATCAATCATTACTTGAGTTGATTGCTGAGTTATTATTCATTTTGGCAAATCCAGAGCGTTTAATGGAAGTTATTCGTGATGAGCTCGTTGAAATTAAAGAGCAATATGGTGATGAGCGCCGCACTGAAATAAATGCTGCAGCACACGATATTAGCCTTGAAGATTTAATCAACGAAGAAAACGTAGTTGTTACGCTTTCACATGAAGGGTACGTTAAGTATCAAGCATTAACTGATTACGAAGCGCAGCGTCGTGGTGGTAAAGGTAAATCAGCAACTAAGATGAAAGATGAAGATTTCATTGAACGTTTATTGGTTGCCAATACGCACGATACTATTCTTTGTTTCTCTACAGCGGGTCGTTTATATTGGCTTAAAGTATACCAGTTGCCACTTGCCAGTCGTGCAGCGCGCGGTAAGCCAATTGTTAACTTATTACCACTTGAAGCAGATGAACGTATTACTGCAATCTTGCCAGTACGCGATTATGAAGATGATAAGTACATCTTTATGGCGACAGCATTTGGTACGGTTAAGAAGACGCCATTAACGGCATACAGTCGTCAACGTGCAAGCGGTATTATTGCGGTTAACTTAAACGAAGGTGATAGCTTAATCGGTGTTGATATTACCGATGGCAGCAACGAAATTATGTTGTTCACTGATGCGGGTAAAGTTGTTCGCTTTAAAGAAGCTGAAGAAACGGCTGTCGTTGATGAAAATGGTAACCCAGTACTAGACGAAGAAGGCAAACCTGAAATCCGTTTCAAAGGTGTACGTCCTATGGGCCGTACTGCAACGGGTGTTCGTGGTATTAAGATGCCAGACGATCAGCGTGTTGTATCACTTATTGTACCAAAGAATGATGGTGCAATATTAACAGTGACAGAAAATGGCTACGGCAAGCGTACCCAACTTGAAGATTACCCATCTAAGAGTCGTGCAACTCAAGGTGTTGTATCAATCAAAGTGAGTGAGCGTAACGGTGCTGTTGTTGGTGCTGTACAGGTTGATGACAACGACGAAATAATGATTATTTCGAATCGTGGTACCTTAGTGCGTACTCGCGTTAATGAAGTTTCTACGGTTGGACGTAACACTCAAGGTGTTATTTTGATCAGAACTATTGACGAAGAGCAAGTAGTTGGTTTACAACGTATAGAAGAAATTGAAGTGACTGAAAGTGACTTGGTTGATATCGAAGACGTTGAAACAGTAGATACAGTTATTGATGAAGTGGCGGATGACAATCCTCCTTCAGAATAATTAGATTGAAAAAAGCGGCCTTGGCCGCTTTTTTTATGTGGTTGAAAAAAATTAAATTAGTTTAATTCAAGTTAAATTACTGGAATGAGGAAAAGGTAATGAGTATATATAATTTTTGTGCAGGCCCTGCAATGTTACCACCGGCTGTTATGCAAAAAGCGCAAAAAGAGTTTTTAAACTGGCAAGGTCTTGGTGTATCGGTGATGGAAATAAGTCATCGTAGTCATGAATTTTTAGCATTAACCGCTAAATGTGAAGCCAGCCTGCGTCGTTTAATGAATATAAGTGACGAGTTTGAAGTGCTATTTATGCACGGTGGTGGTCGAGGTCAATTCAGTGCCGTACCTTTAAACCTTCATGTTAACGGTAAAAAAGCAGTTTATTGTGAAAATGGCGTTTGGTCAAAAAGTGCAACCAGCGAAGCCGATAAGTTTACAAATACACACGCTGTTGATGTGCGCAATGATGATAACGGCCTGTTTTCTATTAAGCAGGTAGCCGATTGGGTTTTACCTGCTGATGCGGCTTACATTCACTATTGCCCGAATGAAACCGTAGACGGCCTTGAAATATTTGATGTACCCAGTCATCCAACGGCGCCGATTGTGGCCGATATGTCGTCGACTATTTTATCGCGCGAAATTGACGTTAATAAATTTGATTTAATCTACGCGGGTGCACAAAAAAATATCGGTCCGTCGGGCATTGCTATTGTGATTGTTCGCAAAACGCTACTTGAGCGTGAAGGGCTCGCCAAGCCGGGTATTTTAGATTACGCCCTTGAAGCAAAACAAGGCAGCATGTTTAACACCCCACCGACTTTTGCTTGGTATTTAGCGGCAGAAGTATTTGCATGGCTTGAGCAAACCGGGGGTGTAAAAGCCATGGAAGCTCATAATATTGCCAAAGCGCAGCTGCTTTATGATTTTATTGATGGTTCAGATTTTTATACCAATAAAGTAGCGAAGCATTGCCGTTCACGTATGAATGTGCCTTTTTGGCTGGTTGATGAAAGCTTAAATGATAAGTTTGTTAAAGAGTCAAAAGAAGCGGGCTTGTTAGCGCTTGAAGGTCATCGTATTGTTGGCGGGATGCGCGCCAGTATTTATAACGCGATGCCATTGGAAGGTGTACAAGCCTTAGTTGACTTTATGGCTAACTTCGCCAAGGAGAATAGTTAATGGAGCAACTTTCCTTAGCCCCTATTTCACAAGTGAATGGCAGTGTGACATTACCGGGCTCAAAGAGTTTATCAAACCGAATTTTATTATTAGCAGCATTATCTAACGGCACCACGGTTGTTGAAAACTTACTCGACAGCGACGATATTCGCCATATGTTGGGTGCGTTAAAGCACTTGGGCGTTAATGTAACGCTTAATACTGAGCGCACCGTAGCGACCGTAGAGGGTGTGAGTGGCGTGTTTAATACGCCAACTGAGCCGTTGTTTTTAGGTAATGCAGGTACAGCGTATCGGCCATTAACGGCAGTACTGAGTGCGATTGCTGGTGAGTATGAGTTAATTGGTGAGCCGCGCATGGAAGAGCGCCCTATAGGGCATTTAGTTGATGCTTTACAAGCGCTCGGGGGTGATGTTAGTTATTTAAAAAATAAAGATTACCCACCACTTAAAATTATCGGTGGGCAAATAGCCGGCGGTGAAGTCGAAATTGACGGCAGTATTTCAAGTCAATTTTTAACGGCGCTGCTCATGGCTGCGCCGTTATTTAAAGGCGATACACACATTAAAATTAAAGGTACCTTAGTCTCTAAGCCTTATATTGATATTACGCTGGATGTGATGGCGCGCTTTGGTGTAACTGTTGAGCATGATAATTACACCACGTTCTTCGTTAAAGGTGCTCAGCAATACCAAGCGGTTGAGCGCATAATGGTTGAAGGTGATGCTTCATCGGCTTCTTATTTTATTGCTGCTGCAGCAATTGCCGGTGGCGAAATAGAAATTAAAGGCGTTGGCGCTAAATCAGTTCAAGGTGATATTGGCTTTGCTAAAGTGATGGAGCAGGTTGGTGCCAAAATTGATTGGTATGACGAGCGTTTAGTTGTTCGTAAAGGCGAGCTTAACGGTATCGATATAGATGCTAATGCGATACCTGATGCTGCAATGACCTTGGCGACTGTTGCCTTGTTTGCTAAAGGGCCAACCGCTATTCGTAATATTTATAACTGGCGTGTAAAAGAAACTGACCGTTTACATGCAATGGCCACCGAGCTTAAAAAAGTAGGGGCTGAAGTGGTTGAAGGGCACGACTTTATTGAGATCACACCGCCAAAGCAATTTAATAATGTGGCTGTAGATACCTACGACGATCACCGTATTGCCATGTGCTTTGCAATGGTGGCAGTAGGGGGTAAGCCCATAACGATTAACGATCCGGCCTGTACTTATAAGACATTCCCAACATTTTTCAAAGTGTTAGCATCTGTCAGTAAATAGGCTATTTATAAGTATTTATAAAAAGTTACATACTAAAAGCGGATAATCTTTATTAATTGGCGTATAATGTGGCGGTTTATTTTGGTGTGCATTGAAGGAGGTTTTAAATGCTGGCGTTATTAATGCCCGTAATCACCGTAGATGGCCCAAGTGGTTCTGGTAAAGGAACTGTTTGTCGCCTATTGGCTGAAAAATTAGGCTGGGATGTGTTAGATAGCGGAGCAATTTATCGCGTACTATCACTTGCAGCACTTCATCACCAAATTGCGTTAGATAACGAAGAAGCACTTGTCCCACTAGCTGCAAATCTTGATGTGCAGTTTTTGATAGACAGTGACACTAATGCAGGAAAGATTATTTTAGAAGGCGAAGATGTTACAACCACTATTCGAAATGAAGAAGTGGGTGCTGCAGCGTCGAAAGTGGCCGCATTGCCGCGTGTTCGAGAAGCGTTGCTTCGCCGCCAGCGTGCGTTTAGAACAGAAAACGGTTTAATTGCCGATGGCCGCGATATGGGCACTGTGGTATTTCCAGATGCGCCATTAAAGATATTTCTAACCGCAAGTGCAGAAGAACGTGCTCGCAGACGTTTTGTTGAGTTGAATGAGCGCGGGCTTGATGTTACACTAAGTGGTCTATTACAGGACATTCAAGCACGTGACGATCGCGATATGAATCGTGCCGTTGCGCCGCTTGTACCTGCAGAGGATGCGATTGAGCTTGATACTAGCGAACTCAACGCACAGCAAGTCTTTGATAAAGTTATAACTTTATTAGATGCGAGCATCTCAGAAGGTAAGCTTCCTAAACGAAGCTAAATACATTTTATGCACCAGCAGGATGCCAGTGCTATTTTAACAACCCCATGCAGCATGGTTGCTTATTGGTATTAATATATGAGACGTATATTCGTATGTCAGAAAATTTTGCGCAGTTATTTGAAGAAAGCTTAAAGGGTTTTGAAGCAGAGCAAGGCTCTATCGTTAAAGGTACAGTAATCTCAATCGAGAACAACATTGTACTTGTAGATGCTGGTCTTAAATCAGAAAGTGCTATCCCTGCAGAGCAGTTCAAAAATGCTGCTGGTGAACTAGAAGTTGCTGTTGGCGACGAAGTAGATGTTGCACTAGATGCAATCGAAGACGGTTTTGGTGAAACTATCCTTTCTCGTGAGAAAGCGAAGCGTCACGAAGCGTGGATCCGTCTTGAGAAAGCATGTGAAGAGCAAGAGACTGTTACTGGTGTTATCAACGGTAAAGTTAAAGGCGGTTTCACTGTTGAAGTTGATTCAATCCGTGCTTTCCTACCTGGTTCACTTGTTGATGTTCGTCCAGTACGTGACACAACTCACCTTGAAGGCAAAGAGCTTGAATTTAAAGTAATCAAGCTTGATCAAAAACGTAACAACGTTGTTGTTTCACGTCGTGCAGTTATCGAATCAGAAAACTCACAAGAACGTGAAGAGCTTCTTGCTAACCTTGTTGAAGGTCAAGAAGTTAAAGGTATCGTTAAGAACCTTACTGACTACGGTGCATTCGTTGACCTTGGTGGTGTTGATGGTCTACTACACATTACTGATATGGCGTGGAAGCGTGTTAAGCACCCTTCAGAAATCGTTAATGTTGGCGACGAAATCGCAGTTAAAGTTCTTAAATTCGACAAAGATAAAACTCGTGTATCTCTAGGCCTTAAACAGCTTGGCGAAGATCCATGGGCAGCTATCGCTGGTCGTTACCCAGAAGGTTCTAAACTTTCTGGCCGTGTAACTAACCTTACTGATTACGGTTGCTTCGTAGAAATCGAAGAAGGCGTTGAAGGTCTAGTACACGTTTCTGAAATGGATTGGACTAACAAGAACATCCACCCTTCAAAAGTTGTATCATTAGGTGACACTGTTGAAGTTATGGTTCTTGAAATCGACGAAGAACGTCGTCGTATTTCTCTTGGTCTTAAGCAATGTATTGCTAATCCTTGGCAGGAATTTGCTCGTCTACAAAACAAAGGCGACCAAGTTACTGGTAAGATCAAATCAATCACTGACTTCGGTATCTTTATCGGTCTTGACGGTGGTATTGATGGTCTTGTACACCTTTCAGACATTTCTTGGAATACACCTGGCGAAGAAGCTGTACGTGAATTCAAGAAAGGCGACGAAATCACTGCTATCGTATTGCAAGTTGACCCAGAGCGTGAACGTATCTCTCTAGGTGTTAAGCAAATCGAAGCTGACCCATTCAATAACTACCTTGATGCAAACAAAAAAGGTGCTATTGTTAAAGGTAAAGTGACTGAAGTTGATGCGAAAGGCGCAACTGTTGAACTTATCGAAGGCGTTGAAGGTTACATCCGTGTAGCTGATATCGCTCAAGAGCGCGTTGAAGATGCAACTACTGTTGTTTCTGTAGGCGACGAGATTGAAGTTAAATACGTTGGTGTTGATCGTAAGAACCGCACTTTAAGCTTATCTGTTAAAGCTCTTTTCGAAGCAGAAGAGAAAGAAGTACTAGAGAAGCTTAAGAAAGAAGAGCCAGTGTTTGAAAACGCAATGGCAGCTGCTTTCGCAAATGCACAAAAAGACTAATTAATTATAGTCTTTTAATTGGAAGGGCAGTTTATGCCCTTCCACTATTTCTTTTTAAGGAAACGCTATGACTAAGTCAGAACTGATAGAAACACTTGCTGAACAACATTCACATATTCCTGTGAAAGATGTTGAGAACGCTGTTAAAGAAATTCTTGAACAAATGGCCGGCTCATTATCTTCTTCAGATCGTATTGAGATCCGAGGTTTTGGAAGTTTCTCTTTGCATTACCGTGCGCCTCGTACAGGCCGTAACCCTAAAACAGGTGAAACTGTAGAGTTAGATGGTAAGCATGTACCTCATTTTAAACCAGGCAAAGAACTACGTGACCGTGTAAACGAGAGCATTGCTTAGTAAACTTATTGGAGTAGTTACTTGTTCAAGGTATTAAAAATTATTCTGGCGGCACTTTTTTTAATTGGTGCATTTGTATTGGGTTCTCAAAACCCACAATTAACACAAATTAACTACATAATAGCCAGTAATACATTACCTTTAGCCGTTATAATAAGTATCTGCTTTTTGCTAGGTGTTGTAGTGGGTTGTTTTGTGAGTTTTAAATTGTTCACGCAATTAAAGTGGCAAAATTACCGTTTAAAAAAGCAATTAACGCCTGAAAAAGATAATAAAAAGCGTATTGCCAACAAAGACACCTAATTATGATTGAGCTGTTGTTTTTACTGCTTCCCGTTGCTGCCGGTTATGGTTGGATCATGGGGAAAAACAGTGCAAAAAATCAGGCTCATCAGTTTAATCGTCAAATTACTTCTGAATACAGTAAAGGCTTAAAGTTTTTACTGGACAGAGAAGAAGATCAGGGGCTTGAGCATTTAATTAATTTGCTCGAAGTAGCTGCTGACTCTGTTGAACATTATTCTACTTTAGCCACCATGTTTCGCCGCCGTGGTGAGCTTGACCGCGCAATAAAAATTCACGAACTACTGCTAAAACACCCAAGTCTTAACGAAAAACAAGCCGCTAATAGCCGTTTAGAACTAGCCGAAGATTATATTATGGCTGGCTTATTAGACAGCGCAGAAGAACATTTAATATGGCTGGTAAAAAATAGCCATGCAGATGCACTCGATCCTATTATTTCTTTATATTCACAAACCCGTGAATGGCAAAAAGGCATTAATATGTTTGAAGCGCATACTGAGCTTTTTTCAAAAGAACAACACTTTAAAGCCATCGCTAATTTTTACTGTGAGCATGCCATTGCCAGTAATAACCCACAACTTATGCGCAAAGCCATTAGCTTAAACTTTAAAACAATTAGGCCTTTATATGAGCTTGGACTGTCAGCTTACACCAAAGAAGATTACGTAAAAGCAATTTACTATTGGCGAGAATTAATCTGCCAATTTACTTTTTTTGCGCCATTGTTTATTGAAAAGTTAGCTCACAGCTATAAGCAATTAAAATTAACTCACCAATTCCATGAACTCATTACTGAGTTACTAGAAAAGGGTGGGGTGATGATAAAAATACAGCATTGCCAAGCCTTGCTTGAGCAAGGACA
The DNA here is from genome assembly GCF_001661605.1 of Pseudoalteromonas sp. MQS005. Taxonomy (NCBI): domain Bacteria; kingdom Pseudomonadati; phylum Pseudomonadota; class Gammaproteobacteria; order Alteromonadales; family Pseudoalteromonadaceae; genus Pseudoalteromonas; species Pseudoalteromonas sp. MQS005. The sequence continues at coordinate 46,135 of NZ_LYRQ01000006.1, forward strand.
CACTGAACAAGCCTTTGAATTTTTAACTGATAATTTAAAACGTCAACCCACTATTCGTGGCTTTAGTTTTTTATTACAGTTAATGAGTACAGAAAATAAAAATACAAAAGATGTGCTTAATCAAATCGATAAACTTGTTACTTCGTACATTGCCACTAAACCTGACTTTCAATGTCAGCATTGTGGCTTTACTAGCTACACCATTTATTGGAATTGCCCTTCATGTAAACACTGGGAAACCATTGTGCCTAGCAGAGGCTTAGACGGATTTTAATCTTTATACTTTTCGCTCACTAGTAGGATAGTTATGTCTTTCGAAAAATCAAAAAAAATTCTTATCGCGCTTGATTATGATGATCAGCAAACTGCTTTAGCATTTGTAAAACAGTTATCACCAGATACCTGTCGATTAAAAGTGGGCAAAGAAATGTTTACTTATTTTGGTCCTGCATTTGTTAAAGAATTGGTCGATTTAGGTTTTGATGTATTTTTAGATTTAAAGTTTCACGATATTCCAAACACCGTTGCTAAAGCGGTGACTGCTGCGGCTAAAATGGGTGTATGGATGGTCAATGTACATGCATCGGGCGGTTATGAAATGATGCATAAAGCTAAACAAGCACTCGAGCAGTTTGGCGACAAAGCGCCATTACTGATTGCGGTAACTGTATTAACCAGCATGGACGAAGCTGAACTTGAGCGTTTAGGTATAACTAAATCACCCCAAGAGCAAGTTATGCATTTAGCTAAATTAACAAAGCAAGCAGGACTTGACGGTGTTGTTTGTTCCGCGCAAGAAGCGCAAAGTTTAAAGGCTGCTTTAGGGAAAGAGTTTAAATTAGTTACGCCAGGTATTCGCCCAGCGGGAAGTGATGCGGGCGATCAAAAACGTATTATGACACCTAAAGAAGCGATTGAAGCGGGTAGTGACTATTTAGTGATTGGGCGTCCGATCACTCAGGCACAAAACCCTGTAAAAGTACTAAATGATGTAAATGAATCAATAGCTTAAATTAAAAATTAGCATAATTGAGAGCAGTTCCTTACAACTGCTTTTCTTTGTGCTACATTTAAATTATGGGTGTGCAGTGAGGGATTTGCTTTGCGTATAATAATATTTTTAGTTGTAATTATCATTAGTGGCTTTGCTGTAAATAAATATGTTTTTTCAACTAAAATGTATGATGATGTTTCAAACGTTACTGACTTGGTATCTGGTTACCCCGTTGATTTATTCAAGTTTAAAAAAATTGCTCAAAATTATGCACAGCATCTGTGTTACACCAATGAAGGTGTGTTAGCAGGAATAGATGTTAGCAGCAGAGACTGTGTTGCGACACATGATGAAATGCAAAATGAGTGTACAGAAAAAGTTTTTAGGCTAGCGCCGTTAAATCTAGATTCTAAAAAAGAATTAATTGAATACTCAAATGAATATTCTCGCTGTACCTTACCTTATAAAAATATTAGGTTATAAATTTCAGATACTAAAAAGCCACTTAGGTTTAAAACTTAAGTGGCTTTTTATTTAATTATTTTAAACGAATAGACTTAGCTTCAATATCAATTAAGCCTTGTTTAAATAAACCGCCAATGGCTTTTTTGTAATTTGCTTTGCTGGTCGAAAACACTTTTTTAATTAATTCAGGATCAGACTTATCGCCTATGGCTAATATGCCACCTTCATCTTTTAGTTTTTCCATTATTTTTTCACCAAGCTCGCTTACTTTTCCCATGCCTGGCTTTTCAAGTATGACGTCAATTTTTCCGTCTTCACGTACTTTTTGAATAAATCCTTTTAGCTTTTGACCAACAAACAGGTTTTTAAACACCATGTTGTAAAACACGACGCCAAAATGGGATTCTTCAATAAGCACCTTGTAACCAATATCAGTTTTGCCTGCAACAATTAAGTCAACTTCTTGTAAGTGACTATACTGAGGCTCATCTTTTGATAAAAAACGGTTAAAGTTAGTTGAGGCACAAATACGCTGACTGGCGTTATCAAGATATAAACGCACTAAATATGAGTAGCCTTCTTGCATACGTGGTTTTTGTTCATTAAACGGTGCGAGTACGTCTTTTTCTAAACCCCAATCTAAAAACGCGCCTATGCTGTTTATTTCTTTCACACGCAGTAGGGCATATTCACCCACTTGAGCATGCGGCTTTTTAGTTGTGGCTGTTGGCAGGTTTGCATTATCTAAAAATGTGAATACGCTGATGCTATCGCCGGCTTCAAGCTCATGTTTTATTTCATGTTTAGGTAAAAAAACTTCACCTAAGTCGTGCCCATCTAAATAGGCACCTTCGTTGCTGACTTCTTTAACAAAAAGGGTTTGGGTGGTTCCTAGGTAACTCATAATTATTCCTGCTCAGGCTTTTTTTTACGACGCATCGGGGTATCACCATCAATATTAAGAGGTGCTTTAATTGGGGCCGCTGGCTTTTTCGGTTTTGCTTTTCGTTTTGGCTGTGGCTTATTCGTGGTCACTGCTTTTTTAGTCGATTTAATTGGCGCTACTTTTTTCTCTTTAATACCTTTAAATTTCGCTTTTAAATCCTCAACAGCAGCAAACGATAATTCATCATTTAAAAATGATTTTATTGCCAAGTAACTTGCCCAATCTTTAGGGCCCACAAGTGATAATGCGTTACCTTTAAAACCAGCACGACCAGTTCGACCAATACGATGAACGTATTCTTCTGCGTGTTTTGGTAAATCAAAGTTAATAACATGGGTAACACTGAGTAAATCTAAACCGCGCGAAGCAACATCTGTGGTAATTAATATTTTAAAGTTTTCACGGCTAAACGCATCCATAATATCAAGGCGCTTACTTTGAGTTAAATCCCCAGCTAATGCGACAGATTTAAAGCCTTTACTATTTAATGATTCACTTAAACGGCTGGTATCAACTCGTGTGGCAGTAAATATAATGCACTGGCCAACGTTATCTTGGTTTAAAAAGTGCTCAAGCAGTGCTTCTTTATGATCAAGATGGTCAGCTAAATACAGTGTTTGTTTAATATCACTGTGTTGCTCATTAGCTGCACTGAGAATAATTTGTTTTGGTTTTTTTAATAAATTACGCGATAACGCATCAACTTGAGCATGATCTAATGTCGCCGAAAACAACAAAGTTTGACGAAGACGATGATCGGCCAGTTCATTAATTAATTTAAGTTGATCGGTAAAACCTAAATCTAAAATACGGTCAGCTTCATCGAATATAAGTAATTCTAGGCCACTTAATTGTAATGAACGTTGCTTTAAATGATCGGCTAAACGCCCAGGTGTGGCGACCACAAAATGAGGGTCGTTACGCAATGCTTTAATTTGGTCGTTAAAATTTTCGCCACCGAGGATTTTAACGGCCTTTATGTTGGTACCGGCGATAAGTAATCGAAGTTGAGTAAAAACTTGGGTCGCAAGCTCACGAGTTGGAGCAACAATAAGTACACGAGGATCACGTTTACTGAGTGCTTTTTGTTTCATTACACGCTGCACAGCCGGTAATAAAAACGCTAAAGTTTTGCCTGACCCAGTTTTTGACTGAGCGAAAATGTCATGTCCCGCCAGCGCCGTTGGCACAGCATGGGCTTGAATATCGGTAGGCTGGGTGATCCCTTGGTGCGCTAATTGTGTTTCTAGGCGAGTATCAATCCCAAGTTCAGTAAAGTGCAATGTATGTTTCTCCAATATGAGCAAGTCTGTATAAATTTATCCGCGCATTATAGCCCACTGAGCTACTGCGCTAACAGTAAAAAGCGCATTATCATCCATTTTTTTGCATTTAAATAAAAAAAGCGTAAAATACGCGCCCCATATGCGCCGGATTTACGATTCGGTAAACGCCCCTTGCGGGTTTTAAAAGCAAAATAGGAATACCATGACTGCTGTCCATAAAGATAATGTAACCAGCGAACACTTTGTTGTATGCGCTCTGTATAAATTTGTTTCTCTACCGGATTTTGAAGCACTTCGCCAACCTTTACTTAATGTAATGGAGCAAAACGAAGTACGAGGCACTTTATTAATTGCCGCAGAGGGGATTAACGGTACTGTCTCTGCAAAACGTGAAGGCATAGATAATTTACTTGCGTGGTTAGACACCCAACCAAATTTAGACAACATTGTTACCAAAGAATCATTTGATGACGAATGCCCGTTTTACCGCACAAAAGTTAAGCTGAAAAAAGAAATTGTGACTATGGGTGTTGAAGGCGTAGACCCATTAAAAGTAGTGGGCAGTTATGTTAAGCCAAATGAATGGAATGCCCTTATTTCTGATCCAGAGGTGATCCTTGTTGATACCCGTAATGATTACGAAATTGAAATTGGTACGTTTCAAAACGCAGTAGACCCAAACACTAAAACGTTCCGTGAATTTCCTCAGTGGGCCAAAGAAAACTTAGACCCATCAAAACATAAAAAAGTAGCCATGTTTTGTACTGGTGGTATTCGCTGTGAAAAATCAACAGCCTATATGAAAGAGCAAGGTTTTGATGAGGTATATCACCTTGAAGGCGGCATATTAAAATACCTAGAAGAAGTGCCAAAAGAAGAAACCATGTGGGAAGGCGAGTGTTTTGTATTTGATAACCGTGTAGCGGTAAATCATGACTTACAAAAAGGCTCATACGATCAATGTCACGCATGTCGCATGCCTATCACAGAAGAAGAAAAGCAAAAGCCAGAATACATGGAAGGGGTGTCGTGTCACCACTGTATTGACAATGTAACCGATGAACAACGCGCTCGCTTTGCAGAGCGCCAAAAGCAAATAGAGCTTGCTCAAGCGCGCGGTGAAGGCCACATTGGTAACGAAGCACAAGCTGTTTTACAACAACGTAAAGAAGCTAAAAAAGCGCAAAAAGACGCACAGCGAAATAAATAAGCGGTACTTTTTGTTTGTACGTTATTAATAAAAACCTCAGTTTCAACTGAGGTTTTTTATTTTAAACTCTTTTCACAATTGCTTGTATCTGTAGTAGAGAGCGTGACCTTGTTGTCAGCATTGACGAGCACACATTTTGTGTTTTTATCGAGCTTTTTCTTTTGAATAACGGTAAATTTACCTTCATCAGCAGCATATAGATTATACTGATACGCGGTGTTGCCCCCTTCAAATAAAGCAGTAAATAATCCACCGACTAATCCACCAACAATGGCGCCGCCAATCATTTCTTCTTTATTGCCATCTAAGCTATCTACAAAGCCAAACCCCGCACCAGCAGCTATTCCAGTTCCCACTTCTGAGGAGAGTGTTACTTTTTGTATTGATTCAACAGACGCATAATAACGTTTAACAACTTGATTTTGATCTGCCCGATCAATCCCTGGTGATGCACAGCCTGATAGCAAGATCACCATAATTAAACTCTTTTTCATAAATGTTGCCTTTATTAAAAATATTGATGAGCTAAATCATAGTTATAAATGTAATTTAAATATGTGTGGATTTTGTATGCTGCTGTAAAAATATGTAGAGTGGCTAGCATGCTTAATTTCAGCTTATTGTTTTGCTAATTTGTCGTACTTAGCTATTTATTGATCATAGAGCTGTTAAACTGCGTAACATAATGCAAATAATAATTAATTAGGGTGATCCTTTGAAATCGCGAATTCTTTTTACCAGCGTGTTTTTTTCTTTAATGTCGTTAAGTTTATCTGTAAAGAGTGCCAATGTCGTGGTGGAGCAGGTAGCGATGGAACGTGCTAAAGAGCAAGTTCAGGCTGTCGGTAACGCCGAAGCAATTCATTCGGTTATTTTATATCCGGCTGTGGGCGATAAAGTAACGGCGGTGCATTTTAAACCGGGTGATAGCGTAAAGGCCGGTGATGTGTTACTTGAACTTGATTCACGCAGACAAAAAGCGGCACTTGAAGAGGCAAAAATAAAACTTGCTGACACCCAAAGAACCCTCGCACGTTTAAAGCAAAGCCAAGCAAAAGGGGCTGTGCCACAAAGTGATGTGGATGATGCAAAAACAGTTGTTGAATTAGCAAAAGTGACCCTTACCCAAGCAGAAACAGAATTTGAAGACCGCCAAGTTCGTGCGCCTTTTAACGGCACTATGGGACTTACCGACGTTGAAGTGGGTGACAGAATTACTCCCCAAACGGCGATTGCAAGTATTGATGATACGCGTGCTTTATATATAAATTTTAACGCCCCAGAATCGGCCGTTTATATGCTGCGCAATAAAGGCAATGTAAAAGTATTCCCTTGGCAGTCACAAAATGCTGTAAACGCAAAAATTGCTTATCTAGATTCACGAATAGACCCACAAACCCGCACCTTACGTGTAAAAGCGCAGCTTGAAAACCCGCAGCAAAAGTTCTTACCTGGCATGAGTTTTCGTGTTCATATTGAAGTAGAAGGGCAACGTTTTGCTGCTGTACCTGAAGCGGCATTACTGTGGGGAGCCACAGGCCCTTACGTTTGGACAAGTGTTGATAAAAAAGCTACTCGAATTGATGTGAAAATTGAACAACGACTTGCTGGTCGTTTATTAGTTTCGGGGGCTTTAAAAGAACAAGATAACTTAGTGGTAGAGGGCGTACAGCGCTTACGAGCTAACCAAGAGCTAAGCTTCTCAGCGCCAATCGCTAATACGCAGGAGTAGCCATGAAACAGCAACCTATGATGCAAGACTTGCCATCAATGGCTATTCGCCGTCCAGTGCTTATTGTGGTTCTGAATTTACTGATTATTATTGCCGGAATTGCCGCCATAGCAGGCGTAGAAGTTCGAGAGCTTCCAGATGTAGACAGACCCCGTATTACCGTATCAGCCTCGTTCCCTGGTGGTTCACCTGAAACCGTTGATACCGAAGTTACCAGTAAACTTGAAGGTGCCGTGGCCCGTGTGAGCGGTGTTAAATCGATTCGTGCGCAAAGTGAAGAAGGTAATTCACGTATTGTGGTTGAATTTAGACCGGGTGTTAACCTTGACGACGCTGCGAATGAAACGCGTGAGTCAGTTGCTCGAGTGCAAAGAGAGCTCCCTGAAGAGGTAGAGCGCGTTTCTATTATTAAGGCTGATAACGACGCTGAAGCGGTGGTTTCATTAACAGTATCAAGTGAAAGCTTATCGTTAGAGGCATTAACAGAGCGGGTTGATGTTGACTTAGCGCCGCAGTTTTTAACTATTCCTGGTGTTGCCGATGTACGATTAAACGGCGATAGAGAACGTGTGCTCAGGGTTCGCATTGATCCATTAAAGCTCAGCAGTTTTAACTTAACGATTCCAGATGTCGCCGATGTACTCAGGCAAGCCCCCTTTGATGTGCCTGCAGGGAGTTTAAAATCAAACGATCAGCAAATAATAGTGCGTGCTGATGCAACGTCTGTTACCCCCGCACAGGTGGGCGACATTATAATTCAGGGAGATACTCGTATTAGCGATATTGCTGCCGTGTATTTTGGTCCTGCGGATCCACGCTCTATGGTAAGGCTTAATGGTAAACCTGTTATTGGCATGGAAATTATTCGTCAAGCACAGTCCAACACCATCGAAATTTCTGATGAAGTACTCAACCTTATAGAGGGAATGCGTGAGCGCTTTCCAGAGATGGAGTTTACGCTAACATCAGATGACGCGCAGTTTATTAGAAGCTCAGTAGATGAAGTGATTAACTCATTGGTTCTAACGGTACTGCTAGTGATCATCACCTTGTGGGTGTTTATTGGTTCATGGCGTGCAACATTAGTCCCAGCATTTGCCATTCCTGTTGCGCTTATAGGTTCATTAGCTTTGATATGGGCACTTGGGTTTTCAATTAATATTTTAACCTTATTAGCACTGGTATTAGCGACAGGATTAATTGTTGATGATGCAATTGTAGTGAGTGAAAACATTCAACGCCAGCGAGGATTAGGTCTTGGAAGGCGTGCCGCAGCGGTTGTTGGTACCCGCGAAGTATTTTTTGCCGTTATTGCCACCACTGCAGTATTAGCGGCTGTGTTTGTACCCATCGCATTTTTACCCTCTACAGCAGGGCGTTTATTTAGGGAGTTTGGTGGCGTACTAGCTGGTGCGGTAATTATATCTAGCTTTGTTGCTTTATCGTTAGTACCGGCGCTCACCTCAAAACTAAAGCTTAAGCAAGGTGGTTTTCATCCCTTTGCGAAATTTGGTAACGTGCTTGCCAATATTTATACCAAAACAATTCATAAAGTACTGGATCATGCGTGGGTTACCTTTATTGTTTGTTTATTAGTTGCAGGCGGTTCGGGTGCTTTGTATATGAGTTTAGATAACGAACTGCTCCCTACTGAAGACCGCGGTAAAATTAGAATATTTGCCCGCGGACCTGATGGCGTAGGCTTAAATTTTATGGATAGACAAGCCATTAAAATGGAAGATACCTTATTGCCTTTCGTTGAAAGTGGTGAAATTGAGTCTATTTACACTGTGGTTGGGCAATGGGATCCCAATATTGTGTTTATTACTGTGCCATTAAAGCATTGGGATGAACGTAACTTTAGCCAACAAGAAATTATTAATAAAATTCGCCAGCCTTTAGGCAACATCCCAGGCGCACCAGCTTACCCTGGTGGAGCAAATAGCTTAAATTTACGTGGCCAAGGTGGCGGCATAGAAATCGCTTTACTGGGACAAGATTACCTTGAAATATTTAAGGCTGCACAGCAGTTCTCAGCTGATCTTGAAAAAGCTGTGCCAGAGGTTGCGCCGGTAAGAGTATCGTATCAGCCATCGCAGCCGCAATTGCGTGTTAATATTGACAGACGACGCGCAGAAGAACTTGGCGTGTCTTTAAGTGATATCGCAATTACGTTAAGAGCCGCTATTAATGGTGACGATATCGCTGATTTAAACATTGGCGATCAATCTATTCCTATTATGCTACAGGCACAAAATCAAACTATTAACGACCCAAGTGATTTAGCAAACTTGTTTATTAGAGCTCGTAATAATCAATTGGTGCCGCTCAGTAGTGTCGCTAACATTTCAGAGGAAGGGGTTGCTGCCGAGCTTGAGCGTCATGCTCAGCGCCGTGCCATAGAGCTCAGTATGGAGCTGCCTGAGGGCTTAACAATTGCCACCTTAGTGGAACAAATAAAGCAAGTGTCTGATCAATCATTACCAGCAGGTATTACTCTTGCATTTAAAGGGGAAGCACTGACATTTGAAGAAACCTCCAACGAAGTATTAATGACCTACGTATTGGCATTTTTAATTGTGTTTTTAGTACTTGCGGCGCAATTTGAAAATGTTAACAGTGCAATCGTGGTAATGATCACTGTACCATTTGGGATTACATCGGCCATTCTAGCGCTGTATTTAACCGGTACCTCACTGAATATTTACTCGCAAATAGGCCTAGTGATGTTAATTGGGTTAATCGCTAAAAATGCAATTTTATTGGTCGAGTTTGCTGATCAATTAAGAGATCAGGGGCTGAGTGTTCGAAAAGCGGTTGAACAAGCTGCATTGGTACGTTTAAGACCAATCACCATGACCTTAATATCGACCTTACTCGGTGCGTTACCCCTCATTATGTCAACAGGTGCCGGAGCAGAAGCACGTAATGCCATTGGCTGGGTGGTATTTGGTGGACTTGCGTTAGCGGTATTGTTTACGCTTTACTTAACACCGGTGATTTATTTAGGATTAGCCCGCTTTACCAGTCCTCGTGGCGATGAGTCAAAGCAATTAGCCCAAGAGCTGGAGCAACTTGACTAACTAATTACGCTAATTGGCTATTTTTCTTTGAAAAAATAGCCAATTAAGCCCACAATTCAACTAGATTTAAGCCACAAGGATCACCCATGCAGGCCGAGCAAGTTGAAATAGCCCAATTTTTAGTTGAACACCCCCCTTTTGATACGCTTGAGAGCGAGGCACTAAACGAACTAGCAATGCAAATTGAAGTTGCTTATTTTCGTGCGCAAACTGATATTTTACATTTAGGCCAAGATATTAGTGACTTATATATTATTCGTAGTGGCTCGGTTGAAATTTCACGTCGTAATGGCGAGCTCTATAATCGTTTAGCCACAGGCGGCATTTTTGGCCAAATGGGCCTATTGATGAACCGCAAAGTGCGCTTTCCGGCTCGAGCCCTAGAAGACACCTTAACCTATTGTATTAACGTTAATACCTTCAACGAATATTGTGATAAATACGAAACCTTTGCCGATTTTTTTGAAGTGGATGGTAACGTACGTTTGCACCAAGCCATTGTAGAGCAAGCCGACAGCAATGATTTAACCACCGCGAAAGTAAAGTCATTATTACACCGTGATGTGGTCACAGTAACAATGCAAACTGCTATTCAAGACGTCGCATTTTTAATGACGCAAGAATCGGTCTCTTCAGTGTTAGTTACCGACATAGAAAAACAAATAAGCGACGACCCAGAAGAAGACGACGGTCAAGTTGTTGGGATCATAACCGACAGAGATATTCGCACTAAGGTGGTTGCCCAAGGGTTAACATATGATACACCCGCCAAAGAAGTAATGACATCAAGCTTAGTACTACTTGATAGCAACGCCTATGTGTTTGAAGCCGTATTAGCCATGCTAAGAGATAACTTACATCATTTACCTGTGGTACATAAAAAACGGCCTATTGGGGTAATATCGCTGTCTGACATTTTACGTTATGAATCACAAAGTAGCTTACTGTTAGTACGCGGTATTTTAGCGCAGCAATCAGTTGATGACTTAGTTCATTACGCGCGCCAATTACCTAATGTATTTGTACGTATGGTTAATGAAGATGCAAATTCGCATATGATAGGAACCGCTATGGCGGTCATAGGGCGTACCTTTAAACAGCGTTTATTAGCACTGGCCGAAGAAAAATTTGGCGAGCCGCCTATTCCTTATTGTTTTATAGCCTTAGGCTCAATGGCCCGCGACGAGCAGCTAATTGTGACTGATCAAGATAATGCTCTCATTTTGGATAATAGTTTTGATGAAGCACTGCACGATGAGTATTTTCAAAACCTATCAGATTTTGTGTGTGATGGTTTAGCTAAATGTGGCTATACCTATTGTGACGGTGAAATTATGGCGTCGTTTAAAAAATGGCGTATGACCCGCACACAGTGGAAAGAAAAATTTGCTAGCTGGATGGCCGAGCCAAAACCGCAAGCACTGCTTAATAGTTCGATATTTTTTGACTTAGATGGTGTATGGGGCAAGCTAAAATGGGCCGATGAGCTTAAAACGCTGGTGGCCAAAGAAAGCAAAGTAAACAAACGCTTTTTAGCGAACCTTGCTGCCAATGCCCGCAATAGAACGCCGCCACTAGGATTCTTTAACGGTTTTGTGCTTGAGCATAATGGCCAGCATAAGCGGTCAATGAACTTAAAACGCCGTGGTACGGCGCCGCTATCTGATGTGGTGCGCGTTCATGCGTTAGCGGTTGGCTCACGTAAACAAAATTCGTTTGAGCGCTTAGAAGATATTATAGAGGCAAATTTACTGCCTAAAGGTAAAGCACAAGATTTACGTGATGCGTTTGAGTATATTGCCACAGTGCGTATTCGTCATCAGGCATGGCAAATAGAGCAGGGTGAAGCCCCAGATAACGATTTAGACCCCCATTTACTTTCACCCTTTGAGCAAAGTAATTTAAAAGAAGCTTTTGCGATTTTAGAAAAAGCGCAAAGCTTTTTAAAATTTAGCTATTCTGCGCATCCGGGTGTGAAATAAGTTATGGCTAAATCAACGTTAAGGTGGCCACAGCGTTACGAGCAGTTATTGCAAAGTGCTCAAAACCCGCTGCTTAAAGACTTTTATCAACAAGCGTTTACCAATCAGGATACAGCTCTAAAAGATGTGCCATTTGTGGCGCTCGACTTTGAAACAACCGGTCTTGATGCCAATAGTGATGATATTGTTAGTGTGGGGCTGGTGCCTTTTAATGTAAATCGTATCTACTGCAAAGATAGTCGCCACTGGGTGGTGCAACCTCGACGAGATTTAAGTGAAGAGTCAATAGTTATTCATGGAATTACTCATTCAGAAGTGGATGAAGCCCCTGATCTTAATCGAATTTTAGCGCCACTGCTTGATGCCCTTAAAGGCAAAGTGGTGGTGGTACATTATGCTGCAATAGAACGTCATTTTTTTTATAACGCGCTACTTATGCGTATAAAAGAGGGCATTGAGTTTGCACTAGTTGATACGATGGAAATAGAAAGGCGGGCGCTTAAAGCGCGGCAGGGGTTATTAGGCAGGCTGTTTAATTCAAAGCTAGGATCACTTAGGTTAAGTGATACACGGGAGCGTTATTCATTGCCATTGTATCAAAACCATAATGCGCTTACTGATGCATTAGCCACTGCCGAGCTGCTGCAAGCGCAGCTGAGTTACCACTATAGATCAGACACGCCAGTGAGTGAAATTTGGCTTTAGCTATTGAAGCATTACTGTTAAAAATAGAGCACAAAAAAAGCCGCAATTTGCGGCTTTTTTATTATGGAATGTGTTATTTAACTGGGCGAGGCTCAGTTCGTAAACCTAAAATTAAGCTTACACACATCAATAACAATACAATGGTAAATGGCAGACCGGTTGATATAGCCCCCGCTTGCAGTGCTTCAATCGCTTGAGTGCCACCAATCCAAAGTAATGCAGCAGCAATAGCACCCTCAACAGACGCCCAAAAAATACGCTGTGGTACCGGCGCATCAATCTTACCACCTGCTGTGATTGAATCGATTACAAGTGACCCTGAATCAGAAGAAGTAATAAAGAATACCAGTACTAAAACAATAGCAATGAAAGATAAAACGTTTGCCATTGGCATTTCATCAAGCATTTGGAACATCGCCATAGGCACACTTGTTAAACCGTCAGTTCCTAGGGCACCAATTCCATTAACTACTTGGTCAATTGCGATGCCGCCATAAATAGACATCCATAAGATAGTGACTGCTGTAGGAATAAGTAGTACAGCGGTTAAAAACTCACGAATTGTACGACCACGTGAAACACGGGCAATAAACATACCTACAAACGGTGACCACGAAATCCACCAAGCCCAATAAAATACTGTCCATCCATGCATCCATGTTTCATCTTCACGACCATGTGGGTTACTTAACGGAATAATGTTTTCTACATAGCCCATTACCGTGTTTGGTATATTACCCATAGATACAGCAAAACCAACTAAACATACAAATACCAGTAGCACTAAAGCAATAAGCATATTGACGTTACTTAGTAGCTTAACGCCACCATCAATGCCTCGAATAACTGAGACAATGGCTAATAACGTCACCCCTGTAATAACCAGAATTTGTGAACCTACGCCACCTTCAAGGCCAAATACGTGGTTAATACCCGCTGAAGCTTGTTGAGCACCTAATCCTAAAGACGTTGCCAAACCAAATAAGGTCGCAAGCACAGCTAAAATATCGATTATATGCCCCGGCCAGCCCCATGCTTTATCACCTAAAATAGGGTAAAAAATTGAGCGTATAGAAAGCGGTAAGCCTTTATTGTATGTGAAAAACGCTAAAGAAAGCGCGACAACCGCATAAATGGCCCAAGGATGAAGACCCCAGTGGAACATAGTTGCGCCCATTGCAAGCTTTGCTGCTTCTGGGGTGTTGGCAGCCACATTAAGCGGTGTTTCATACCAGCCGGTGTAATAAGCCACCGGTTCAGCAACTCCCCAAAACATTAAGCCAATACCCATACCTGCTGCAAATAACATTGCCAGCCAAGAAATACGAGAGTGAGATGGTTTAGCATCGTCGCCGCCTAAACGGATATTGCCGTAAGGCGAAAAAATTAAAACTAAACAAAAAATAACAAAGAAGTTAGCAGCCCACATAAACAGGCCGTCAAAATTATTAATAATATCGGTTTTAATACCATCTAGCGTCGTTTTAGCAACTTCGGCATCAGATACTAATACGGCAATTAAAAACAGCGCTATTAACCCTGCACTTATTCCGAATACAGGGTTATGTATATCAAACCCCCATTTTTGCACGTTGTCTTGACCTACGGTGTAGTCTGTATTGTCAATACTGTACTTGTCATGATTCTCGCTCATGCAATACCTCATTGGTTAATGAAACAGGCTGGCTTAATGCCAGTTTTTTATAGTTCACTGTATTCGTCTTATTAGATTCTTTGCCAAAGCTAACAACACGAATAATTAGAAGACTAACTAATTTAATTGCCCATCATACCTTTACTGCTAGGGGAGTTAAATATTAAATACGAAAGAATTAACACTTTGCTAAAATTTTGAGCTGACTTTGTCTTTTTATTGTACATGTCTGGTCGCTAAGAAAATGAAAACTAACGCGTTAGCACTTTATTTTATAGTAGTAAATAGCAATGAATGCAAAAGCTAAGTTAATGAATATTCATATTAATAGGGCGTATAAACAGATAAATCACTTAATTGGATACGCTAAAAGCGTACTCTGATTTTTAAAACTAAGAGTAATTTGTTAAATGGGCTTTTTTATGACTTTTTAATTACATTTTTATAGCTTTGGATTTTTAGCCAAGGGGAGGTTAATAGAGTCAGCAATGATAATAGCGATGTTAAAGTAGTTTTTATAAAAAAGTGGCTTATTTATTTTGCGGTTTAAACTAATTTGGCTTCCTCGTTTATTTTGACGATTAACAGCTTAACTCACAAAGAGGATAAAGTGACGCTGAGCCTTTAGAGAAGTAACAAAACCACATAATTAAACAAAAATGATGAGGCAGAATGGCTTTTGTTTTCTCATTTTCTTCTCATTCACTTCTCTCAGTACAATAAAACCTATAGAAAATCATACGCAAAGACAGCAAAAACGCTGCAGCTTTAACACTGCAGCTTAGGATGGTTAAATTTTTATTTGTACGCTTCGTTATGAACGCCTGCGGCGCGTCCTGATGGATCGGCATTATTTTGAAATGATGCATCCCATGCAAGTGCTTCTGGGGTTGAACACGCAACTGATTTACCATGTGGTACACACTTAGCCGAGGCATCGCCTGGGAAGTGCGACTCAAAAATACTGCGGTAAAAATACGCTTCTTTAGAGTCTGGGGTGTTAATTGGGTATTTAAATTTGGCATTCGCCAATTCTTGATCCGTTACTTGCTCATTAACAAACTCTTTTAAGGTATCTATCCAGCTGTAGCCAACGCCATCAGAGAATTGCTCTTTTTGACGCCATAACACTTCATCTGGGAGGTATCCGTCAAAGCCTGCACGTAAAATGTGTTTTTCAATTTTGCCGTCTTTACACATCTTAGCTTCAGGGTTAATGCGCATTGCCACATCAACAAACTCTTTATCTAAAAATGGTACGCGTGCTTCAACACCCCAAGCCGCCATTGATTTGTTGGCACGTAAACAGTCAAACATATGGAGCTTTGAAACTTTACGGTTCAGCTCTTCATGAAATTCTTTTGCATTAGGCGCTTTATGAAAATATAAATAACCGCCAAATAATTCATCTGCACCTTCACCTGAGAGCACCATTTTTATACCCATGGCTTTAATTTGACGGGCCATTAAGTACATTGGAGTTGATGCACGAATGGTGGTTACATCGTAAGTTTCAATGTGGTAAATCACTTCTTTAAGTGCATCAATACCTTGTTGAATAGTAAAGATAATAGGGTGGTGAATAGTCCCTATCATATCAGCTACTTTTTGCGCTGCGGCTAAATCGGGGGAGCCTTCTAAACCCACCGAAAAGGAATGCAGTTTAGGCCACCAAGCATCACTTTCATCGTTATCTTCAATACGTTTTGCAGCAAAGCGTTGGGTAATAGCGGAAATAACCGATGAATCTAAGCCACCCGATAGCAATACGCCATAGGGTACGTCACACATAAGCTGGCGCTTAACCGCCGCTTCCAATGCATCTTTTACATCTTCTGCTTTGGCATCGTTGTTTTTAACAGCGTCGAAGCGTTGCCAATCACGTTGATAGTAAGGGGTTAATTTGCCGTCTTTGCTGTAAAGGTAATGCCCCGGCGGAAACTCTTCAATATGCTTACAAATAGGTGAGAGCGCTTTGAGCTCTGACGCTACATAAAAGTTACCGTGCTCATCGTGACCTGTATACAGTGGAATAATACCAATGTGATCGCGACCAATTAAGTACGCGTCTTGCTCTTCGTCATATAAACAAAAAGCAAAAATACCATTTAAGTCATCTAAAAATGCCGGTCCTTTTTGTTTATACAGGGCTAAAATCACTTCACAATCTGACTGGGTTTGAAAATCAAAGTCGACCTCTAAATTAGCGGCCAGCTCTTTGTGGTTATAAATTTCGCCATTAACCGCTAAAATATGGGTTTTTTCTGGGTTGTAAAGGGGTTGTGCACCGCTTGATACGCCAACAATGGCCAAGCGCTCATGCACTAAAATTGCTTTATCAGATGAATACACACCAGACCAATCTGGCCCACGATGACGTAACAGTTTAGACATTTCGATTGCCTGAGTGCGTAACTGGCTGGGATCCGATTTAATATCGAGTACACCAAAAATTGAACACATAATTTTTCCTCATTCCTATTAAGTGCCTACGATAGCGAGTTTGCTAAAGACTAACCTTGTTTTATCAGAAATAAATAACTAAGTCACACGGCTTTTTTAAATTAATAAGAATAATTTATGCACCAAACAAGTTACTGGTGCACCAACATGGTGAGGTCGATAGTGTGATAGCAACGAATTGTACAATTTTTAATTTAAAACCGGCAGGGTTTAGCGTTTCATGCTGATGTAAATTTATATTTGCACCAAGTGGGTGCAAATATAATCATTAAGAAAACAGCGTTATCGTATTATGTTAATTAGCCCAATAGCGATTTAAACTCAGTTTAAGCTGAGATAGATGCGCATCGAGTTTACTTTTTGCCGTGGTTGCTTGTTCAAGCGTTACAAACTCAAAAGTAATAGAATCGGCGGTTCTAAACTGAGCAAACTGATGTAAATCCGCCTCTATTACATGGCCTATCAATGGGTAGCCCCCGGTTGTTTGTGCATCATTTAACAGCACAATTGGGTTGCCATCAGGTGGGAGTTGCACGCTTCCCGGTGCTACCGCGAGTGAGTGCAGTGAGAGCGAGTGTTGCATTATTTGGCTGTTATTATGATCTAAGCGTACTCCCATTCGATTACTATTCGGGTTAATAGTAAATGAGGTGGTACAGAAAGCGTTTATACACTCAGGTGTAAGTAGTTCATGATGTGGGCCTTGATGTAGCCGAATAACTTTTCGTTTAGGCGGTGTTAATGCACCTTTATTGCATAGCCAAGGCTGAGTATATGGGGTTATTTTTATAATATCGTCGCTTTGTAATGCTCGGCCATTAAAACCACCAATGGCTGCCCCTAAGTCGGTTGATTTAGAACCCATAACTTCAGGGCATTCAATTCCACCTTTTACGGCAATGTAAGCTCTGGAACCACCGCGTCCTGTATCAAATTTAAGTGTTTGTTTTGCTTTTACCGGATAACTCCACCCGGGGTAAACGGCTTGAGCGTCAAGTTTAGCGTTTAAGTCGGCTCCATGCAGAGCAATGACGGTATCGCACTCAAATTGCAATTCACATAACCCAACGGTGAGTTCAAGTACGGCATCGTTATCGTGATTATTTACTAAGCGATTGGCAATAATGTGCGCATAGGCGTCTAAGCTACTCGAGCGGCTAACCCCTAAATGACGAAAACCCACACGGCCTAAATCTTGGATTGTAAGCTGTATACCGGGTTTGATTACTTTAATCATTGTTTACTCCTTTTAACAGGCACAAATTCAAGGGTGTCACCGGGTTTAAATAAACAAGGGTTTGAGGCGGTTGCATCAAATAAACAGGCATCAGTATGAGCAATAATATGCCAGCCACCAGGTGAGTTTTCAGGGTAAATGCCTGTTTGGTCTGCCCCAATCGCAATCGCGCCTTTAGGAACACTGACTCGTGGGTTATCACGCCTTGGGGTAAACAGTTGAGAATTGAGCCCATGTAAATAAGGAAAACCGGGCACAAAACCTAAAAACAACACATGGTAAATTTCTTTACTGTGTAAATTAATTACCTCATCTATTGTTAGCTTGTGATAATTAGCCACATAGTTTAAATCTTCACCTTGGTAATAGGTGTCTATTTTATGATGCTGACTTTCAAAGGCGTAATCATCAACCTCATCCCATAGTTTGGTTAAGGTGTTTTGCCATTGATGTAAATTACTGGCTGATTTTAAATACAAGGTTAATGAGTTCATTCCGGGGACTAAATCTATAAACTCATTGGTGTTTTTACAATACTGTGACAGCGCCCAGAGTTTTTTTTGCGTCGCAAGTATGTGTTGTTCGCTGTAGTGAGAAACATCAAAAAGCAGACTAGAATTTGTTAATATTTTTATACTTGGCAAAGTGCTCATACAGATAACTTATTAATATTGTTTGTATTTAAGCTATCACAGTCGTTGTGCTATTACGATATTAATAGACAAACTCGGATCGATTAAATTCCCGTCTTCGTAAAGTTTTATTGCGTGTGAAATTTATTCTTGCGTTTAAAGGTCTGCTCAAAGGTAACTAAAACTAAGAGGTCATCGTATGTTTAAGCGGGTAATACTATCGGCGTTTGCCATTGTGGGCTTACTAAGTGCAATGAGTGCTATATCGTCAGATGAAATAATCAAACCAAATGATTTAGATGCAACCATGCATGTTGAAAAAATAGTGCTGGGTTCGGGCTGTTTTTGGGGTGCAGAAAAACGCTACGAAGCACTTAATGGTGTGTTAGACGCTGAATCGGGTTACGCCGATGGCCGGGGGTTTAAGCCAACCTATAGAAATATCACTAAGTTATCCCGTCGCTTTGATGAAGATAATTACGCCGAAGTGGTGCAGGTTACCTTTAATAGTAATATTATTTCAGCAAGAGAGCTGTTGCAAAATTACTATGAGAGCCACGATCCAACGCAAAAGAATCGTCAAGGTAATGATGTAGGCACGCAATATCGCTCTATTATTTTAACCACTACCGATCAGCAAGCGAGCATCGCAAAAGCGGTCACGAGTGAGTATCAGCAATTATTAAGTAAAGCCGATTATGGAAAAATAGTGACGCAAATAAAGCCACTTGAGCGCTTTTATTCGGCTGAAGAGTATCATCAAAATTACCTTGAAAAAAATCCAAACGGCTATTGCCCTGATCATTCAACCGGTGTTGTATTTACTCAAAGTGATAAACCGAAGGTAGATAATACTGCATTATTAAATGGCAAACAGATTGTTATTTTAGACTCGCAAAGTTATTGCCCTTACTGCGAAAAGTTTAAAGCGGCCGTTGCCAATGATTATAAAGGCACAATTCCAATGACTTTCCGCCATGCTGATCAGCTTGATGGGTTAACGATTAAATCGGCGACATGGGCTACACCTACCATATTATTTTTAGAAAATGGGGTTGAGGTATATTCTCGCCAAGGCTACATGAACCCAGAGCAATTTTATGAAGCATTAGGTGCGTTTAAGCTTGGCAACAGTGAAGCTTATAAGGTGGCTTTTAATGCTAAAACCGACAGCCCTTACTGCAAAGAATATGATATTTTTAAAAACACGCCCGATGGCATCTTTATTGATAAACTAAGCGGTGAGCCATTATTTGATACCCGCGATAGATTTAACTCAGGCACCGGTTGGCTTTCATTTACCCACCCAATAAAAGACAGTGTAACCCAACATGAAGATAATAGCTGGGGAATGCAGCGCATTGAGCTTAAGTCTAAAAGTACCGGTATTCACTTAGGGCATTTATTTCCGGGTGAGGGGCCTAGAGGGCAAGATAGATATTGTATTAATGCGACTGTTTTAGAATTTGTAGCCAGAAAACAGTAAATTTTAAGCAAAAAAAAGCAGCGATGATTAAGTAGATACTTAACGGTCGCTGCATTTCAATTGACAACATCTTCACACACAATAAAGATTCGGGGGTTTGTATTAGTACAAAACTAACTCTGGCTTATTGTTGTTGATGAGAATGAAAATAAAAACAACCCAAGCTCAGTCACCACCGGACTTGAGTTGTTTTTTACACTGACAACATCTTCACACACAATAAAGATTCTTAAGTTTATTGGCGGGTGCAAGGGTAAAAATAAAAACAACTCAAGCTAAGTCACCACCGAACTTGAGCTGTTTTTTACACTGACAACATCTTCACACACAATAAAGATTCTTTTTTACTAGCTCGTTGTTACAAACTAATGAAATCTGATTTTGGTAACACGTTTTATATTTTTTAGCGTGTTGCCGTTTGGTTGAGTTAACTTTAGAGCTTTTACTCAATTTCGACAAGCGATAAAAACAAAACTAATAAGTGAAAAAAACTAACTTATGGGGTTTTAGATTTTTCCAATATGTAAAGTACTGATAAATAGACGCTTTTGATTTTTTCCGGTAGGGGGATTTTAAAAATAAAAGTTGCACACTTTAAAATTAGCTAATAAGCGCTCAACAAGAAGCGCTTAATTGAATGTGCTATTTAGTTTGCCTAAAGGTGTTAATCACCCATTTCGCAAACAAATCGAGAGGGTGATTAGCGGTACTTGAGCCATGCTGAACTAAATAATATTTGTCTTTTGTTGTTAGTGGTTGCTCAAACAGTTTGTAAAGCCATTGCTCATCCAGCCAGCTTTGGCTTATTGGTAAAGGAATAAGCGCGATGCCCATACCTTGCTGTGCAGCGCGTGCAACGCCAAACATACTATCTATTTGAATAATTTGTGCAGGGGAAAAGTCATCAATACCGACTTTTTCAGCCCATTGATGCCATGCCCAAGGCCGTGCTTTATGCACAATAAGCGGCACTTGATTGAGCGCCTGGCAGTGATCGTTTTGCCACTGATCGAGCAGCTTTTTATTACACGCTGGAATATATTCTAAATTAAATAACTCAGTAGCCAGCCCATCAAGCGGTTTACTTGAAGATAAAATGATTGATAAATCACTTTGGCGAGTCAGCTCTTTGCGCGTTTTAAGGGTGTCCATGTGTAAATTAATATTAGGATGCTCACTCGTCCACTCACTGAGTTTTGGCATTAGCAATTCACTGGCAAAAAACTCGGGCAGGGTAATGGTTAAATTTACATTTTGTTGTAACTGACTAAATTCGGTAATGGTGCTTTCCAGCATATTTATAATGGGGTAAATCGCTTCAAAAAAGTTTTTTCCAGCTGGCGTTAAGCTTATGGAACGGGTTTGCCTTTGAAATAAATCAATGCCCAGCTGCTCTTCTAGCTGCTTTATTTGATGGCTGACCGCCGATGGCGTTAAATACAGCTCTTTGGCGGCATGTTTAAAACTTAAGCTTTTTGCGGCAAAACAAAAAGAGCGAAGGCCGCGAATAGGTGTTTGCATGGTATCCAATATAAAGTTATTTCAATCACCTTATTACAGGCAATTATTAAACCAAAAATAAAAGTTAACTATATCAGTTATTTAATTTTTTTATTAGGGCGAATTCACCTAAGTGGTGCGTTAAATTCTCACTATAGTGCAAAAGCTAAAATAAAGGCAAAAAAAATCCCTCTTGCGAGGGATTTTGGGTAACTCAGCGCCATTGGCACTGGGAATGAGGTCGGTACAGGGTGAAATTGTGAGTAGTTTAAAACACCATCTCAGGAATATCACCGTCAACAAGCAATTTACCTGCCGTTTTACTAATAATTTCATCAACTGATACGCCTGGTGCGCGTTCTAGCAAATGAAATGCGCCGTCTTTAACTTCTAATACGGCTAAATCGGTTACTATTTTTTTAACACAGTTAACGCCCGTCAGCGGTAACGTACAGCTTTCTAATAATTTAGAATCGCCGTGTTTACTGGCATGGGTCATAGTAACAATAATGTTTTTTGCACCAGCAACTAAATCCATTGCTCCGCCCATGCCTTTTATTAATTTTTTAGGGATCATCCATGAGGCTATAGACCCGTTTTGGTCTACCTCAAATGCGCCCAGAACCGTTAAGTCTACATGACCACCCCGTATCATGGCAAAACTATCTGCACTATTAAATATAGCTGCACCGGTAGCTGCCGTCACGGTTTCTTTACCCGCGTTGATCATATCGGCATCTACAGTGTCTTTAGTTGGGTATTCACCCATACCTAATAGGCCATTTTCGGACTGTAGCATAACTTCTATGCCATCGGGTACATAGTTTGCGACGAGTGTCGGAATACCTATGCCTAAATTAACATAGTACCCATCTTGTAGCTCTTGAGCGACGCGCATTGCGACTTGTTCACGTGATAATGCCATTTTAAGTGCTCCTGCTTAATCTCGTGTGGTAACACGTTCAATGCGTTTTTCAAAGTTGCCCTTGATCACGCGATTTACAAAAATGCCAGGGGTATGAATTTGACTTGGCTCTAGCTCACCGGGTTCAACAATCTCTTCCACTTCGGCAACGGTAATTTTACCTGCGGTTGCGGCCATTGGATTAAAGTTCATTGCGGTATGGCGAAATACTAAATTACCGTAACGGTCTGCTTTCCATGCTTTTACAATGGCAAATTCGCCCGTGATTGACTCTTCTAAAATATAAGGGCGACCATTAAATTCTTTTACTTCTTTACCCTCAGCTACTGGCGTACCGTAACCCGTGGCGGTATAAAAAGCAGGAATACCGGCACCACCAGCACGCATTTTTTCTGCTAGAGTACCTTGCGGTGTTAGCTCTACATCAATTTCGCCATTAAGTAGTTGTTGTTCAAAAAGAGCATTTTCGCCCACATAAGAGGCAACCACTTTTTTAATTTGTTTGTCTTGTAATAAAAGCCCTAAACCAAAGTCATCAACGCCGCAATTGTTCGATACGACCGTTAACTCTTTGGTTTGCATTTTTTTAATTTGTGCTATTAATCCCTCGGGAATACCGCATAAACCAAAACCACCAGCGATGATAGTATCGCCGTCTTTTAAACCTTCCATTGCAGCTTCGTAACTCGAAACTACTTTATCAAAACCGGCCATGAGTGACTCCTCATTCTATGCTATTGCAATTATTGTGTGTGTAATGCCACTGAAACTTTACTAACAGGCTGTTTATTAAGCGCATTAGTAATTTGCCAACCTGCTTGTGCAAGCCTTTTTAAATCAATTCCATGTTCAATGCCAAGCCCTTGCAGTAAGTAAACAACATCTTCGGTGGCAACATTTCCTGACGCACCCTTAGCGTAAGGGCAGCCACCAAGGCCAGCAACGGCAGCGTCAACCGTTGAAATACCTAGGCTTAAGGCAGCGTAAATATTTGTGAGCGCCTGTCCATATGTATCATGAAAGTGTACTGCAAGCTTACTTTTATCGATATGCTTGAGCAGCAATGTAAGCAGCTCAGTTACTTTACCTGCGGTGCCGACACCAATAGTATCGCCAAGGCTCACTTCATAGCAGCCAAGTGCTAATAACTTTTGTGCCACGTTTAAAACAACCTGAGGGTCAACGTCTCCCTCATAAGGGCAGCCTAAAACACAGCTTACATAGCCTCGAACGCGTATATTATTCGCTTTAGCAAAAGTTATTACCTCGCTAAAACGATCAATACTTTGCGCTATTGAACAATTTATATTTTTTTGACAAAACGCTTCGCTGGCCGCCGTAAATATAGCAAATTCTTTAATACCAACAGCATGCGCAGCTTGTGCGCCTTTTAAATTTGGCGTTAAGGCACTTAAATTAATCTCTGGAAGATCAAGGGCACTGATCACTTCGCTTGAGTCTGCCATTTGTGGCACCCATTTGGGAGATACAAATGCACCAGCTTCTATGTCTTTTAATCCCGCGGCGGCGAGGGCATTAATAAGTGTTACTTTATCTTCAGTGCTGACGGTTTTTTCGTTTTGTAAACCATCACGTGCACCCACTTCAACAATACGAACTTTGTTTGCAAAGGCACTCATTAAGCACCTTCCTGCACAGTCGTATCTTCAACAATGGCTAACAGTGCGCCGTGTGAAACTAGTTCACCTTCACCAAAGCAGTAACTCTGTAATATGCCGTCATGCGGTGCATTAAGTGTATATTCCATTTTCATGGCTTCAATAATAACAACGGCATCACCTTTGGTGATAGTGCTACCTACTTCAATTAAATGTTTTACTACCGTGCCATTGAGTGGCGCAGCGAGCGGCAGCGCGTCATTTTCGTGTGAACTAATATAATGTTTATCAACACATTCAAACTTAGTTTGCAGTGCTTTATTCATTACAGTAATTTCATTGTCAGTTATGCTGACATGCGCACTGTGCTTTTCACCGTTAATAAATACGTTGCACACACCATTATTTAGCGTCCCTTGTACACTGTATACGCCCGCGCTGTGTGTCACATTGTAACCCTGCGCTGTTTTGACGGCGCTTAGCGGTAAAGCTACAAATGGGATTTTAATTGCCTGCGGTGCATTTAAAGTAAACCCACTCAGTTGTTGCCAAGGGCTGGCACTATTGTTTTGTGCTTGGTGCGTGTTTAACGACTCTAAATAGGCAAAAGCGGCAATAAGCTGGCTTGATAGCAATAATGACTCATCAACTGCAGCGAGTGAATCACCTTGCTCAGCAATAAAGTGTGTACTTGGCGCGCCTTGTTTAAAACTTGCGTGGCAAGCTAAGTTATGTAAAAAGCCAATATTGGTACTAAAGCCTGCTAAATGAAATTGCTCAAGCGCCTGTTGCAAACGAGAAAGCGCTTGTTCGCGATTATCATCATGAACAATTAACTTTGCAATCATTGGGTCGTAGTAGGGGCTTATTTCATCACCTTGGGCAATCCCGGTATCTATGCGTACAAATTCACTATTAACGGGGACATGTAGCGCTTCAATGGTGCCTGAGCACGGAATAAAGTCATTTGCAGGGTCTTCGGCGTAAATACGCGCTTCAAAGCTATGGCCTTGCAGTTGAATATCAGATTGCTTTAACGGCAGTGTTTGCCCGCCCGCTATATTAATTTGCCAGTTCACTAAATCAACGCCGGTTACCATTTCGGTCACTGGGTGCTCTACTTGCAGGCGAGTGTTCATTTCCATAAAGAAAAATTCATTACCGCAAAGTAAAAACTCAACAGTACCCGCACCACGGTAATTAATGGCTAATGCACAGCGAACAGCCGCTTCGCCCATTTCTTTACGCAGCGCGTCAGATAAACCTGGAGCAGGGGCTTCTTCAATCACCTTTTGGTGTCGGCGTTGCAACGAACAGTCACGATCACCCAAATAAACACAATTACCGTGATTATCTGCAAATACTTGTACTTCAACATGGCGAGGTTGATTAACGTAGCGCTCTAATAGCACTAAATCGTTACCAAAACCGGCAATGGCTTCACGTTGGGCGCCTTCAAGTGCAGCTATAAAGTCTTTCGGCTTTTCTACCACTCGCATCCCTTTACCGCCACCGCCAAAGGCCGCTTTGATAAGAACAGGGTAACCAATTTTTTCAGCCTCAGATTGCAAAAAAACAGGGTCTTGTTTATCACCATAGTAACCAGGTACCAAAGGAACGTTTGCCGCGGCCATTATTTCTTTAGCACGGGTTTTTGAGCCCATTGCTTCAATACTCGTTGCTGGTGGGCCAATAAAAGCAATGTTATTTGCTTCACAGGCTTTAGCAAATTCACTGTTTTCTGATAAAAAGCCGTAGCCTGGATGAATGCAATCAGCGCCACTGGCTTTAGCAACCTGCAAAATTTTATCTGCGACTAGGTATGAATCTTTACTTGGCGCAGCACCAATATGGTAGGCTTCGTCGGCCATTTTTACATGTTGCGCGTTTTTATCTGCATCTGAATACACCGCAACCGTGGTTAAGCCCATTTGCTTTGCGGTGCGCATAATACGACAGGCAATTTCGCCACGGTTAGCAATCAGAATTTTTTGTAATTGTACTGTGTTCATAATGCGTCCTAGAGTTGCCATTGGGGAGGGCGTTTATCAAAAAAGGCGCTCAGTCCTTCTTGGCCTTCAGTTGATACACGAATTTTAGCTATACGCTCTGCAGTCAGTGCAATTAGCTCCTCGTTTATCTCTTTATTGGCAACATCGTTAATAAGTGCTTTTGCGGCTTTAACGGCAATAGGGCCGTTATCAATCAAGGTTTGCAGCAAATTATCGAGGGCTGTCTCTAAGTTCCCAGTAATTTGATGCACTAAACCCAGTTGCTTTGCTGTGTGGGCATCAAACACTTCTGCAGTTAAAAAATATCTGCGTGCAGCACGCTCACCAATGGCCTTAATCACATAAGGGCTGATCACGGCAGGTATTAGCCCAAGTTTAACTTCACTTAAACAAAATTGTGCATCGTCTTTACTAAGCGCAATATCACAGCAGGCAATTAAGCCTAATGCCCCACCAAAGGCGGCACCTTGTACCGCACAAATTGTAGGATGCGGGCTCTGTGCTAATACTTGCATAAGTTTAGCCAGTTGCATTGAATCAGCTAAGTTATCGTTATAGTTATTATCTGCCATCGATTTCATCCAGGCTAAGTCGGCACCGGCTGAAAAATGTTTACCTTCGGTTTTGAGTACTAAGGCACGAATATCGAGTGTATTAGCATGTTCAATACATTGAATAAGCTCATGGATAACGTCGCTATTAAACGCATTACGTTTTTCTGGGCGGCTTAAAACGAGTACAGCCACATTAGATTTTGTTATTTGTAGTGTTACTGACATTGTGCGCTCCGGTTACATTCTAAATACGCCAAACTTAGACTCACGCTGTGGTGCATTTTTAGCTGCTGTTAATGCAAGCCCTAACACATTACGTGTATCGACAGGGTCTATAATGCCATCGTCCCATAAGCGGGCACTGGCATAATAAGGATGACCTTGTTGTTCGTATTGACTAATAATTGGCTTTTTAAAATCGCTAACTTCTTGCTCGCTCATGCTTTCGCCTTTACGGGCTAATCCATCTTGTTTAACTTGTGCCATAACACCTGCAGCTTGCTCACCACCCATGACTGAAATACGGGCATTTGGCCACATCCACATCATGGTCGGTTCAAATGCACGGCCACACATTCCATAATTGCCGGCGCCATAAGAGCCACCAATAAGCACGGTGAATTTTGGTACATCAGCACACGACACCGCCATCACCATTTTAGCGCCATGTTTAGCAATGCCTTCGGCTTCGTATTTTTTACCGACCATAAAGCCAGTAATATTTTGTAAAAATACCAATGGAATGTTGCGCTGAGCACACAGCTGAATAAAGTGCGCGCCTTTTTGCGCCGACTCACTAAATAAAATACCGTTATTAGCCACTATGCCCACAGGGTTGCCATAAATGCTGGCAAAGCCTGTCACCAATGTTTCGCCAAAGTAACGTTTAAATTCATCAAAAGACGAGTCATCGACAGTGCGGGCTATTACTTCACGCACATCAAATGGCTTTTTAAGATCAGTACCAACAATGCCGTAAAGCTCGTTAATATCGTAACGGGGAGCTTTTACGTCATCTAATAATGGGGCGGTAGGGCGTGTGTAATTAATTCGCTCTATGCATTGGCGTGCAATTGATAATGCATGCGCATCATTTTCAGCGTAATGATCGGCCACACCCGATGTTTTACAATGAACATCGGCGCCGCCAAGCTCTTCTGCGGTAACTTCTTCACCGGTTGCCGCTTTTACCAGTGGTGGGCCTGCTAAAAATATAGTGCCTTGCTCTTTAACAATAATACTTTCATCGGCCATAGCAGGAACATACGCACCACCTGCGGTACATAAGCCCATAACCACTGCAATTTGTGGAATGCCTTTACCCGACATACGTGCTTGATTGTAAAAAATACGCCCAAAATGCAGTTTATCTGGAAATACATCGTCTTGCTCTGGCAAATTAGCACCGCCAGAATCAACTAAGTAAATACACGGTAAGTGGCAACGCTCAGCAATATCTTGTGCGCGTAAATGCTTTTTAACAGTAAGGGGGAAATAGGTGCCACCTTTAACTGTCGCGTCGTTTGCAATCACCATACATTCAACGCCTTTCACGCGACCAATACCTGCAACCACACCGGCACAAGGTATCTCTTGTTCATACACACCAAATGCAGCAAATTGCGATATTTCTAAAAAGGGTGAGCCTTCATCTAATAAAGTACTGATACGGTCACGAACAAACAGCTTTCCTCTGCTTTCATGGCGCTCTTTAAGTGCAGCGCCACCACCTAAGCTAATATTGGCAACTTTATCGCGTAAATCATCCACCAGCGCCGACATATTTTTGTGGTTTTGCACAAAACTAGGATCGTGGGGATTAACGCTCGATTTTAAAATCGTCATAAATTAATCCTTAACGGCTTTCAGTAAATAATTCACGGCCAATCAACATGCGGCGTATTTCTGAAGTGCCTGCGCCAATCTCGTATAATTTCGCATCACGCAGTAAGCGACCTGTTGCGTATTCGTTTATGTAGCCATTGCCGCCTAAAATTTGGATTGCATCAAGGGCCATTTTAGTTGCAAGCTCTGCAGCGTATAAAATTGCGCCAGCTGCGTCTTTACGGGTGGTTTCGCCGCGATCACAGGCTTTTGCTACTGTGTACACATAAGAGCGGGCTGCATTCATTTGTGTATACATATCGGCAATTTTGCCTTGAATTAACTGAAATTGACCAATAGGACTGTCAAACTGCTTACGCTCATGAATGTAAGGCACCACAATGTCCATACATGCTTGCATAATTCCTAACGGGCCTGCAGCTAAAACAACTCGCTCGTAATCAAGGCCGCTCATAAGTACCTTAACGCCTTCGTTTAAGTTACCTAAAATGTTTTCTTCGGGTACTTCGCAGTTATCAAATACCAGTTCACAGGTATTTGATCCGCGCATACCGAGTTTGTCGAGTTTTTGTGCGGTAGAAAACCCCGGGAAAGTTTTCTCAACAATAAAGGCGGTAATACCTTTCGCACCGGCGTTTAAATCTGTTTTTGCGTAAATAACCAGAGTATCAGCGTCAGGGCCATTGGTGATCCACATTTTATTGCCGTTTAAAATGTACTTATCGCCTTTTTTCTCGGCTTTAAGTTTCATTGATACAACATCAGAGCCTGCGTTAGGCTCACTCATGGCCAAGGCACCAATGTGTTCACCGCTAATTAGTTTAGGTAAGTATTTTTCTTTTTGTGCTTGTGATCCATTACGGTTTATTTGATTAACACACAGGTTTGAATGCGCACCATAGCTTAAGCCAATAGAGGCACTTGCACGGCTAATTTCTTCCATGGCAATAACGTGCTCTAAATAACCTAAACCCGCACCACCAAATTCTTCATCAACGGTCATGCCTAAAACGCCCATTTCACCCATTTGCGGCCAAAGTTGATTGGGAAACGCATTATCAAGATCTGTTTTTTCAGCTAGTGGGGCAATTTCTTGACTTGCGAAGCTATTAACATGACTGCGGATCATGTCCGCTGTTTCGCCAAGACCAAAATTCATTTCTTTATATAGTGAAATAGTGCTCATGATTCATTCCTGTGTGTTTGATGACGTTTATTATATTTTATTCATCTATTTTGCTAAGCGTGTCGCGACAACGACGTTCTGCGGTAACCAACTCCATTAGTACAACTTTAATGTCGTCCATTTGTTGAGATAGGTCGGCCTTTTTTTCGCTGATGAGGTCAAGCATAGTAACTAACTGTTTAGCGCTTGATTTGTCTGCATCATAAAGTTCAAACAAACGACCGGTTTCAGCCAAGGTAAACCCTAAACGTTTACCACGAAGTATTAACTTTAGGCGTACTTTATCGCGCTTTGAGTAAATACGAGTTTGGCCGTTGCGCTCTGGCGATATAAGCCCTTGGTCTTCGTAAAAGCGAATAGAGCGCGTGGTAATATCAAATTCTTTCGCTAATTCGCTGATACTAAAAGTTTGTTCGTTTTTAGCCGGCTCATTGGCTGAATTTGCAAAGTTTGTTTGATTATCTGATTTCATTGTAATGTTTACCTCATTCGAATATCACCAATATAAGTGAAGTTTACGTAAAGGTAAAGTACGATCTGGTTGTTATACTTTAGACGTACAAAATAAATGCGGATTTACAGTAGAAGTTGAGTGTTTATAAACGTTATAAGCCATTTTAGGAGGTTGTAATACATTTTTAGCAAGCTTGCTTTACAGTTTTTACACTAATTAGAAAGTTGATTTTAGATTTACGTTGGCGTAAACGTAAATTTTATGTATGCTCGTATTTATCAGATTAGTTTAAACATTAAGCTAAACATAATAAAACATGTTTGCGGTAATTGAAAATGGAGCCTTTTATGTCTTTCGAAAGCGTTGTAATTGTAGCAGCAAAACGCACCCCAATGGGTGGATTTATGGGCGCACTAAGTGATGCGCAGTCTACCGAACTAGGTGCTACGGCAATCGCAGGTGCACTTGCTCAAACGGGTTTAAGCAATGATGCAATTGATGAAGTGATTATGGGCTGTGTATTACCAGCCGGTTTAGGCCAAGCGCCTGCACGTCAAGCAATGCTTAAAGCGGGGCTTGCACTTAGCACCGGTGCTACCACTATTAATAAAGTATGTGGCTCGGGTTTAAAAGCGGCCATGTTAGCGAATGACCTTATTAAAGCAGGTTCTATTGAATCAGCCATTGCCGGTGGTATGGAAAGTATGACTAACGCGCCGTATTTTATTCCTAAAGCCCGTGGCGGCATGCGTATGGGCCACGGTGAAATAAAAGATCATATGATGAGCGATGGCCTTGAAGATGCTTACGACAATAAAGCAATGGGTTGTTTTGCTCAAGACACGGCTGATGAATATGGCATTGGCCGTGAGCAAATGGACGCGTTTGCACTGGGTTCGTTAAGTAAAGCAAACGCAGCCATAGAAAATGGTAGCTTTGACAACGAAATCGCCCCTCATACTATTAAAACCCGCAAAGGTGATGTAACAGTTTCAATTGATGAACAACCTGGTAATGCTCGCCCTGAAAAAATCCCAAGTTTACGTGCAGCATTTAAAAAAGACGGCACTATTACTGCGGCAAACTCATCGTCTATTTCAGATGGTGGCGCAGCACTGATTTTAATGAGCGAATCAAAAGCAAAAGCAGAGGGTTTAACGCCACTGTGCAAAATTGTGGCTCACAGCACGCATTCTCAAAAACCCAGTGAATTTACCGTAGCGCCTGTTGGTGCAATGAACAGTGTGCTTGAAAAAGCAGGGTGGACAACCGCAGATGTTGACCTATGGGAAATTAACGAAGCGTTTGCCATGGTTACCATGCTAGCTATTAACGAGTTAAAGCTCGATGAAAGCAAAGTTAATGTTAACGGTGGCGCTTGTGCATTGGGTCATCCTATTGGTGCCAGCGGTGCGCGTATTTTAGTAACACTTATCCATGCACTTAAAAACCGGGGTCTTAAAAAGGGCGTAGCCTCTTTATGTATTGGTGGCGGTGAAGCCGTTGCTATGGCCGTAGAAGCACTTTAACTAATAATAAAGCCGCAGCAACTATAACAAAAACGCTGCTGTACCCAATTTAATCAATAGGATTTTAATTATGCACCAAGTACCCTTACTCATTAACGGCGAATTTATTCAATCAACTTCAAATGAACTAATTGATGTTGTAAATCCTGCTAATCAAGAAGTGTTAGCGCAAGTACCTTGTGCTACAGACGCTGAAATGGACGCGGCTATTGCCTCTGCCAGCGAAACGTTTAAAACGTGGAAAGACGTACCAATCACAGAACGTGCGCGCATTATGATGAAATACGCGGCGCTGTTAAAAGAAAACCATGATGAATTAGCCACTATTATTTGTCATGAGCTAGGTAAAACATTTGAAGATGCAAAAGGCGATGTGTGGCGTGGTATTGAGGTAGTTGAGCAAGCTGCTAATGCACCATCATTAATGATGGGCGAGACGATGGAAAACGTAGCGCGTAAAATCGATACCTATTCATACATGCAGCCACTAGGTGTATGTGCAGGTATTACCCCATTTAATTTTCCGGCCATGATCCCACTTTGGATGTTCCCACTGGCAATTGTGTGTGGTAACACCTTTATTTTAAAACCGTCTGAGCAAGACCCACTTACGCCTATGCGCTTAGCTGAGCTATTTATTGAAGCCGGTGCACCAAAGGGTGTTTTACAAGTTGTGCACGGTACAAAACCACAAGTAGACCGTTTATTAGAAGACAAAGCGGTTCGCGCTATTTCATTTGTAGGTTCATGTGGCGTTGGTGCATACATTTATTCTAAAGGCACACAACATCTAAAACGTGTGCAAGCCTGTGTGGGCGCTAAAAACCACATGGTAATTATGCCTGATGCAAGCAAATCGCATGTTGTTAATAACCTTGTGGGTGCCTCTGTAGGTGCGGCAGGTCAGCGTTGTATGGGTATTTCAGTGGCGGTATTTGTTGGCCAAGCAAAAGACTGGGTTGATGAAATTAAAGCTGGCTTTGAAGGTGTACGCCCAGGTGTTTGGGATGATGCAGAGGCTGCATATGGCCCGCAAACATCACCTGCAGCAAAAGCGCGTATTTTATCACTGATTGCCGATGGTAAAGCACAAGGCGCAACCTGTTTAATTGATGGCTCTGACTTTACTGTTGAAGGGTTTGAGCAAGGTAACTGGGTAGGCCCAACGTTATTTACTGATGTAACCAAAGAGATGAATCTTTACAAAGAAGAGATTTTTGGCCCAGTACTGGCGTGTATGTTTGTAGATACGCTTGAAGAAGCCATCGCCCTTATTAACGAAAGCCCTTACGGTAACGGTACCTCATTATTTACATCAAGTGGTGCAGCTGCACGTAAGTTCCAACACGAAATTGAAGTGGGTCAAGTGGGTATTAATGTGCCTATTCCTGTGCCTTTACCATTTTTCTCGTTCACGGGTTGGAAAGGATCATTCTATGGCGATACTCACACCTATGGTAAACAAGGTATTCGTTTTTACACAGAAACTAAAACGATTACCTCTCGTTGGTTTGAGGATGACATTGCCTCAGGTCCAAACATGAGTATTAATCTTAAATAATATTGCACTGAATAATTAATAAAAAAGAGGGGCACAACACACAGTGTTGTCGCTCCTCACTAATTACTCCCGTTATGGGATGCTTTGACAACAAACAAAACACACTTAAAGAGGTCTACCATGGACTTTAACTTATCTGAAGATCAACAAGCCTTTGCGCAAACCGCTCGCCAATTTGCAGAGTCTGAACTAGCACCACACGCTGCCAAGTGGGATCGCGAACATATTTTTCCTAAAGACACAATTAAAGCCGCTGGTGAGCTAGGTTTTTGTGGTTTATACACCCCAGAAGAAGCCGGTGGCTTAGGTTTATCTCGTTTAGATTCAAGCATTATTTTTGAACAGCTGGCGATGGGCTGTACGGCAACAACGGCCATGTTAACTATTCATAATATGGCAACCTGGATGATCGCAAGCTTTGGTACCGATACCATCAAAGAGCAATACGTTGAACAATTGGTAATGGGCGAGTTGTTAGCCTCTTATTGTTTAACGGAGCCCGGCTCGGGTTCTGATGCTGCGTCATTAAAAACTAAAGCCGTGCGTGACGGTGATGAGTATATCATTAACGGCTCAAAAATGTTTATTTCAGGCGCCGGTGAAACAGAAATTTTAGTGGTCATGGCGCGTACGGGAGCCGAAGGCCCAGGTGGTATTTCGGCTTTTGTTGTACCTGCAGATGCACAAGGTGTGGAATACGGTAAAGCAGAAGAAAAAATGGGGTGGAATGCACAGCCTACACGTTTAATTAGCTTTGAAGATGTGCGTATTCCAGCCGCAAACTTATTAGGCCAAGAAGGTGAAGGCTTTAAATTTGCAATGCAAGGTTTAGATGGTGGCCGTATTAATATTGCCACTTGCTCTATTGGTACAGCACAAGCGGCACTTAATACCGCACGTGAGTATTTAAAAGAGCGTACCCAATTTGGTAAGCCATTGGCTGCGTTTCAAGCGCTACAGTTTAAAATTGCCGATATGAATACCGAGCTTGTAGCAGCACGCCAAATGGTGCGCTTAGCGGCGTTTAAACTCGATACTAACGACAGTGAAAAAACCACTTATTGTGCTATGGCTAAACGCTTTGCAACCGATGTAGGTTTTACTGTTTGTAATGACGCGCTGCAAATTCACGGTGGCTACGGTTACATAAAAGAATACCCGCTTGAGCGCCATGTTAGAGATGTACGTGTTCATCAAATTCTTGAGGGCACTAACGAAATTATGCGTGTGATTATTGCGCGTCGTATTTTAGCCGAATCAGCCAGCGAAGTTTTATAAGGAGATTAGTATGTCAAATCCTAGCATTGAATTAACTATTGAAGGTCATGTTGCTATTTTAACCATGTCGAATCCGCCAGCGAATACCTGGACGAAAGACACCTTAGTGGCGCTTAAAGACACGGTTAACCAATTAAATACCAATAAAAATATTTATGCGTTAGTACTGACTGGTGAAGGCGAGAAGTTTTTTAGCGCCGGTGCCGACCTCAATGTATTTGCCAGTGGCGATAAAGGTGTAGCTGCAGATATGTCACGTGTATTTGGTGAAGCGTTTGAAGCGCTAACTAATTTTAGAGGCGTGTCGGTTGCAGCCATTAATGGCTATGCAATGGGTGGCGGCCTTGAAGTGGCACTTGCTTGTGATATTCGTATTGCAGAAGAGCAAGCACAAATGGCGTTACCTGAAGCAAAAGTGGGTTTATTACCGTGTGCTGGTGGAACGCAAAACTTAGCATGGCTTGTTGGCGAGGGCTGGGCAAAACGCATGATTTTATGCGGTGAGCGCTTAAAAGCCGATAAAGCCCTGCAAATTGGCTTAGTGGAAGAAGTAGTTGCACAAGGTGAAAGTTTTGCCGCAGCATTAAAACTGGCAAACCAAGTAGCAGGGCAAAGTCCATCGTCGGTTGCTGCATGTAAAACCTTGATTCAAAAAGGGCGTCATCAACCAATGGCGAATACATTGCCACTGGAGCGTGAACTGTTTGTTGGTTTATTTGATACCGAAGATCAGCAAGAGGGGGTAAACGCCTTTTTAGAAAAACGTAAAGCTATTTGGGTGAATGGCTAATGGCAGAACTTACTCGTTTAAATTCAGCTGATGCTGCCGTGGTATTTGAAACGGCAACCACAGACAATGGCCGACTCATTGGTTTTGCAACCTTAAATGCGCCTAAATCGTTAAATGCCCTTAATTTTGAAATGATCAGCTTACTCGAGCCGCAACTACAGCAATGGGACAAAGACGATAACATTGCATTAGTGGTTCTTAAAGGCGCTGGTGAAAAAGCATTTTGTGCCGGTGGCGATGTAGTGAGTTTGCACAAAGCCATGAGCGAAGGTAAACCAACGTCACTGGTTGAAGAATTTTTTACTCAAGAGTATCAGCTCGATTACCTTATTCATTGTTACAACAAACCCATTTTAGTCTGGGGTAACGGGATAGTAATGGGCGGCGGTTTAGGTTTAATGGCCGGTGCTAGCCACCGTGTGGTTACCGAAACATCACGCATTGCCATGCCAGAGCAAACCATTGGGCTTTACCCTGATGTAGGTGGCAGTTATTTTTTACATAAAATGCCCGCCCATGTTGGTTTGTTTTTAGGGCTGACCTCGGCATCTATAAATTGTGAAGACGCTAAGCTTGTATCGCTTGCCGATCACTTTGTAAATGCCGACAAGTACCCAGAGCTTGTTGAAGCGTTACTCAATACAAAATGGGGAAAAACGGCAAGCTTAAATCACGACAAGCTAAGTACCTTGCTTATTGAGTTAGATAACAACTCTAGCCGTATGCCAAAAGGCAATTTAAAAGCAAACTTAAGCTTGATTCAAAAGCTTGGCGAGTTTGACACGTTACAGCAGCAGGTAGATTACATTTTAAATCTAACCACAGATGACAAATGGCTACAACGCGCACAAAAATCGTTGGCGCATGGTTGCCCATTAAGTTGTGCCTTAGTAAGTGAGCAGCTCAAACATAGCAAAGGTAAAAACTTAGCTGAGTGT
Organism: Pseudoalteromonas sp. MQS005; assembly: GCF_001661605.1. NCBI lineage: Bacteria > Pseudomonadati > Pseudomonadota > Gammaproteobacteria > Alteromonadales > Pseudoalteromonadaceae > Pseudoalteromonas > Pseudoalteromonas sp. MQS005. Next base: position 82,201 of record NZ_LYRQ01000006.1, read on the forward strand.
TTTAAAATGGAATTGGGCATGTCGGTTCGTGCCGGTGAAGTGGGCGAGTTTCAAGAAGGTGTACGTGCCTTACTAATCGATAAAGACGGTGCGCCACAGTGGCAATTTAACACTCTTAAAGATGTGCCAAGTGAAGTGGTAGAGAGCTTTTTTGCCAATCGCTTTGGCGAGCAACATCCGCTAGAGCCGTACTTTTCACAACTAAATTTACAAGGGTAAATCGATGAGTAAACTTAATATAGGATTTATTGGTTTAGGAAACATGGGCGGCCCAATGGCAGCAAACTTAGTTAAAGCAGGCCACAGTGTGCGCGTGTTTGACTTAAGTGCAGAGGCCGTTAAAGAGCTTGTGAATCATGGGGCTAGTGCGGCGCAAAGCGCCAGTGACTGTGCTCACGAGGCTGATGTGCTAATTAGCATGCTACCGGCAAGCAAACATGTTAAATCACTTTATTTAGGCACAGACGAGCAATCGGGTTTAATTAAAGTACTGAGTAAAAGTACCTTAGTGATTGATTGTTCAACCATAGATGCACAATCAGCACGTGACGTTGGCCATGCCCTAAGTGAGCAAGGTATTGCGTTTGTTGATGCACCGGTATCGGGTGGAGTAGCAGGCGCAACAGCGGGCACGTTGACCTTTATTGTTGGTGGTGAGCAAGCTGCATTCGATAAAGCCAATACGGTATTAGTCGATATGGGTAAAAACATATTCCATGCTGGTGATATTGGTGCAGGGCAAGTTGCCAAAATATGTAACAATATGCTGTTGAGTATTTTAATGGCAGGCACCAGTGAAGCCATTCAAATGGGCATTAATAACGGCCTCGACGCAAAAGTACTCAGCGACATAATGAGCGCAAGCTCGGGTCGAAACTGGACGTTAGAACTTTATAACCCCTGCCCAGGCGTTATGGAAACCGCACCAGCTAATAACGACTATAAACCTGGCTTTATGGTCGATTTAATGGCTAAAGACTTAGGCCTTGCTATGGAAGCAGCGCAACAAAGTAATTCACTGACGCCAATGGGCTCAATGGCTAAAAATTTATACACTATGATGCAGCATCAAGGTGCAGGCAGTGATGATTTTAGTGCCATTTTTAAATTGTTTTCGAAGTAGGAAAGTATTGTGGAAATAAAAAATAATACCGTAGTTATTACCGGTGGCGCACAAGGCTTAGGTTTTGCAATGGCGCAAAAGTTTGCCTTAATGGGCGCTAATATTGCCTTAATTGATATGGCGCAAGCCCAGTTAAATGAAGCAACCGAGCAGCTATCTGCATTAGCTGGCGTAACAGGCACTATTAAAGGCTACAGCGCCAATGTAACCGTTGAGAGCGAAATTGAAGACGTTTTTAATACCATTAACAGTGACTTTGGTCACATTGGGGTATTAATTAATAACGCCGGCATTTTACGCGATGGTATGTTTATAAAAGCCAAAGACGGCAAAGTGGTTAAAAAAATGTCGCTTGATCAATTTCAATCAGTGATTGACGTTAACCTAACAGGCGTATTTTTAGCAGGGCGCGAAGCGGCTAGCCACATGATTGAATCAGGCAAAGGCGGCGTAATTGTAAATATGTCGAGCGTAGCGCGTGCGGGTAATATTGGCCAAACTAACTATGCTGCTTCAAAAGCCGGTGTTGTGGCACTAACCACTACATGGGCTAAAGAGCTTGGCCGTTTTGGTATACGCGTTGGTGCCATTGCCCCAGGTGTTATTAGCACCGCAATGACCGATGTAATGAAGCCCGAAGCAAAACAACGCATGCTTGCTGTAACGCCCGTAGGGCGCTTAGGTGAAACCGCTGAAATAGCCCATACTGCTCAGTATATTATCGAAAACGACTTTTTTACTGGTAGAGTAGTAGAGATAGACGGCGGCATACGTTTATAACTTTGTTAGATCTAATTTAATTATTGAAAGCACAGCTCTTTGAGCTGTGCTTTTTTGTTTTAAATCGGAGAGTTTATAATCTTGAAAAAGGGCTGATAACTCCGTTTGCACCTTGTTGCAAAACATGGGTATATATTTGTGTGGTACGCACGTCACAGTGGCCTAGTTGTGTTTGAACTGTGCGGATATCAGCGCCGCTTTGCAGTAGATGCGTAGCGAAAGAGTGGCGCAAAGTATGTGGGGTAACGTGTTTGTTAATGTTTGCATCGAAAGCAGCTTTTTTAACCGCGCGTTGTACTTGCTTTTCATCAATATGATGGCGCCTTAATTGCTTACTCTCAGGATCAATACTTAATTTATAAGATGAAAATAAATATTGCCAGCCCAGCTGCTTATTATGGTTTGGGTATTTTTTACGTAACAAATGCGGCATGTACGCACCGCTATACAAAGGGTTTCTAAGATCTAATTGTAGGTAACTATCAACTAATTGTATTTGAGAACGTAATTGCGGTATGAGTTCTACGGCAAGCGTTACAACACGGTTTTTGCCTCCTTTACCATCCCAAATTCGAATGCAGTTATAGTCAAAGTCAATATCGTGTACCCTTAGACGCAGTACTTCCATTAATCGCATACCACTACCATAAAGAAGTGCACATGCTAAATAATGCTTTGCAATACAGTGTTTAAATAGCGCTGAAACCTCTTTCTGAGTAAGCACAACGGGTAATTTTCTTGGGCGTTCACTTTTTACAAAATTTAAAGATAATGAGAGGGGGCTCTTAATTATTTCTTTATATAAGAAACTTAACGCATTTAATGCCTGAGCTTGGGTGCCTTGCGCTACATTTTGCGAGTTTACTAAATGGTTTAAATATAATTCCACTTGGGTGTCTCCCATAGAGCTTGGGTGTTGCATATTATTAAAGCGGATATAGCCAGCTATCCAAAAAAGATAAGCTTCAATAGTGCTCTTTGCATACCGTTTGCTATACATTTGGTCTTTAATCATGGTTAGAAACAGAGATTTCATAAACGATATTTAACTTAAAAAAGAATACTGTATATATAGACAGTTAATGGTGTTTTGTCCAATAACATTATTAAAAGTCGTTTTGGTGTATTTTAAAAACGATAATTTTATAACTCGCGTAATAACTTGTTTACATTGAAGTTATTTAGTGGAATTATTGAGCCATGTAATATACGCCGTTTTGGGGTTTTATAACCCCCCAAAGTGGTGTTCAATAAACTGTTAAATGCTCGAAGGAGTTCAAGTGCCATCCATAGCCCAAACACCAAAACCGCCGTATTACGCCGTGATTTTTACATCACAACGCACCGACGGAGATAATGGCTATGGGGAAATGGCGACAAAAATGGTCGCTCTAGCCTCGGAACAGCCGGGCTTCCTTGGTATTGAATCCGCGCGGGAGGAAGTTGGCATCACAGTTTCCTACTGGTCGGATCTTGAATCTATCAAAGCCTGGAAAGCGAATGCTGAGCACCAGGAAGCGCAGAGCAAAGGCCGGAAAGAGTGGTATACGAACTTCCGGGTGAGAATAACCAAAGTAGAGCGCGAGTATGGCATTTAACAAGCGCATTAAATGCGACGCTCGTGCCTCGCGCGCTTTATGCGGGCGTTAGTGCTTGTAGGCTTAAGGAGGAATTTTAGGCAATGCTGGATCTTGGCGATTTAGAGCATAATGGTGTCGTGATAATTGATAATATTAGTTCCCGTGCCGAATTAAAACGGCTGGCTAAGTCTATTGGTGAAATCAGGCCTCACCCGAATGGTGAGAATATAGCCACGTTAAAATCTAGCGATGGCAGAAGTTCACTGCCGGGAACATTAAGCAATATTTATGGTTTGTCAGCATTTCCTTTTCATACCGATACAGCCTTTTGGGGAATACCTGCAAGGTATGTAGTAATGGGAATGTTCAGTAAGAGTCAATGTACTACCAACTACATTTCACTTTCTGATATTACTCGAGTTGTTTCCAACGATTTTCGTGCAAAGGCAGAAAAATCAATTTACCTAGTCGAGACCTTTGAAGGATGTAAATATACATCTCCGATTTTCTGTCAAAACGGGGTTTCGGGGATACGGTTCGATCCAAATATCATGAAACCAGCAAACGTTCATGCCGAAAGGTTTCATTCGGAGTTGTTAGAAGCTCTGAGGTCTATCGAACCGAGAAAGATTCATTGGGATGGAAACAAAGCTGTTGTTTTTGATAACTGGAAAAACTTACATGGCCGATCTGCAGTAAATAATGAACGGCGTGAGATATTTAGAATTTATTTGGAGAGTTAAATGAGCTGGGATAAGGACTCGTTATGGGCAAAATCAAAATTGTATTTTGAGCGCTCATTTGAAGTGGATAGAACAGATGATGTTTTTGGGTTGTGGTGTGCTATGGGCTTGGAGTTATTGTCACGGTCTACGGTGGCACATTTTAGCCCTGTACTCTTGGCTGAACCTGACAAGGAACAACGCCACATCCTATCAGCTCTAGGGCTTGGAACATCGACGTCTCAGCGTAAGTCAATAGCTACAAGTCAAGTACTTCGCCTCTGTAAAGAACTGATTCCGCAGTTTACAGACGACGAACTTTCTATTGCGCTGGCCTTAGCGGGACGGAGAAATGAAGAACTCCATTCCGGTACCGCAGCATTTGTAGAATATAAGCATCAAAAGTGGATTGGTGGGTTTTATAAGTGTTGCAAAGTGTTGGCTGAAGCTCAGGGGGAAAGCTTAACCAGTTTGCTAGGCGGAGAGGAGGCTCAAACGGCTGAGACGATAATTGAAGAAGTTAAAAGTGAAGTGATAAGTAAAGTCAAAAGTAAAATTGCTGCTTATGCAAAGGTCTTTAGTGAGAAAGATCCTGATGAACAGGCTAAATTAAAACAGGAATCAGAAGAACAGGGTGAAGTGCTGAGCCATCAACAGCATCATAGAGTCGATTGTCCTGCTTGCGGTTGTATAGCGACAGTACAAGGGGATACATACGGTCGTGAGCAAATTCAAAATGCGGAAGATGAAGTAGTTGTACGGCAGTCTGTTATCCCGACAAAATTTTTATGTAAATCATGCGGCCTAAAGTTGAGTGGATACGGCGAGTTGATGGCTGCAAATGTTGCGGACCATTTCACCCATAGGGTGCACTATACACCTGAAGAATTTTATGAACTTGTGGACCCGAACGATAGGGACGCAATGGATTCATATGCTGAAGACCATGGCTATTTTCATTTCAGCAATGATTAGGGCACTAACAAAGCGTTGCACCGGACAAGCCGGTGAACGCGGCGTTATATTTATTTCAAATTAGGAAGTTGTCGTGAGTGGTAATTTAAAGTTAGATATTTTTATTGTTGGTTTAATGCTTATACCAATAATTATTCAATTCGTACCTGTAGTTTCAGGTTTATTCATTAACTCAGAAAAAAAACCTCATTTCTCAGTTATTTCATTTCCACCGTCTATTTATATTATTTTTCTGTCAGGCTTAGGTAACAATTTGCTGGGTCAAGTTATTGTAGGTTTAGCTTTTATAGTGTTTTTTGGCAGCTACGCTGCAGCATTGTCTTATTTAGTTCAAGCTAATAAAGTGGCTAAATAATAAATATAACAAGTTGCTTAAACGGACAAAAAACAGTTGGCTTTTGCTCGTTCCTCGCTATTTTAGCCAACAATTTTTAGCCGCTTAGCAAAGCGTTATGTTGCAAGGAAGATTCCTAGTTTGGTGAAATTTCAATAAAAAAAACCAAAGGGGTCAAATCTTGACTTTAGACATCATAAGAGCCAATTCTTCAAGCTTTGGCTAGTCTAAATCACTCGTCGTTCTCGATAATCTTTCATTTGCTGCCGTTTGTTATTTTTAAAACACGTTAATTGTTTAAAACGGTAACGTAAAGTTGCCGTTTTTTGCCTACTATTTAAGTTTATTTTAAGTTTGCACAGTTATTGTAATTAAAACCTTTAAACCATTCATCTGAGTTAATAACTAATTTCATGTTTCAGATCATTAAAGTGTGAGTGAGTAAAGGTTAACGTGTAAACATGTAGTCATAACGCATAAAGTGAGCACATTACTCAATGCGTTTCTTCACTAAAAGAGGCCTTATGAATTTTAAAAACACAACGACTCATTACAGTACACTCTCTATAGCCTTACACTGGCTTATGTTTATTTTAATTGTCACTGTTTACGGCAGTATAGAGTTACGTGAATTATTTGATAAAGGCACTGAAACCCGTGATGCCTTTAAAATGTGGCACTTTATGTTGGGTTTATCGGTTTTAGCTTTAGTAAGCGTGAGGGTAGTTGCGCGTGTAGTGGGTGGTGCAGCACCTGCTATACAACCTGAGCCTGTAAAATGGCAAGATAAGTTAGCTAAATTTGTACACCTTACACTGTATGTGTTTATGTTTGCTATGCCAATTGCGGGTTGGTTAATATTAAGTATGGCAGGTAAACCTGTGCCATTTTTTGGTTTAGAGTTGCCTCCATTGGCAAGTGAAAACAAGGAGCTTGGTAAAACCATTAAAGAAATACACGAAACAGTGGGCGAAGTTGGTTATTACGTAATAGGCTTACATGCGGCGGCTGCATTATTTCATCATTACATTTTGGCTGATAATACCTTTAAACGTATGCTGTTTTCTAAAAAATAAACACATCACTTACAAAAAGGGAGACCATGTGCCTCCCTTTTTATATTAATTAATGAGTTGTACTCTTAAACCCAATTCTAAATCCGCCCCAATGTTTACCGTTTACATAAATTGGCACCGAAAGATCATGCAGTATTTCACCGGTATCACGTTTATAGGTTTGTAATAAAAAGCTTTCGGTGTGGCTACCACAGCGAATTCCAGTCGGGTCATTAAAAATACGTTTAGTGCGGTTGTTTACTAAATCTTTTTCAAAGTTACCGGTTAGAGCTTGGCTATAGCGTTTGTTATGAGTAGGAAAGTAGCCCTTTGTATCAACGGCTCCTGCAAAAATAATGTCTTTATTTTCCAGTATTGGTTCTTGTATAGCCGGCAGTGATTGATCTGTCAGTTTATCATAATCGGTTGTGTACTTGGTTGGATTGGTATTTTCGATGGGTTTATAGTTTTGCGAAAAAAGTTGTTGCTGGGTTATTTTTCCGCTTTGGATCCAACCCTCAAAACATTCGCCAATTGCTTTACTGGCGTGTTTAGCCGATATCAGGATTGGTTTAAAGAATGCGTCATACTCTATGTTTTCAAGCTCTCTAAATATTGATTCTGATCCCAGCGATAAAGAAGACGCTTGCTGAGAAATTGTACTGCCTTTTTTAGTAACTTCGCCCAATAAACTACTGATGCTAGTGACTGAGCTATTTATTTGTGTGGTTGCATGCTGAAATGCAGAAACAGACTGATGCATACTATCAAGCGCGGTAGATGAGGCACCAATATCTTGGTTAATCGTTAAAAATGATTGAGTCACGTTTTCAAGCTCTGATTTTACAGAAATACTTTGCTGTGAAACCTGCTTCATATCTTCATTGGTTTTTATACTGTTGGCGTTAATGTCTGTAAGCATGTCTGCAATTTGTTTGGTTGCTTCATTGGTTTTATTTGCTAGGTTACGCACTTCGTCGGCAACAACCGCAAAACCACGACCTTGCTCACCTGCGCGAGCGGCCTCTATGGCAGCATTTAAAGCTAGTAGGTTGGTTTGCTCTGCAATGTTTTGAATAACTTGGGTAATGCTTTGTATATCACTGGCACTTTTTAATAATAAATCTAATTGCTGGGCCACTTTATCTATAGAGCCAGATAACGAATCAATTTGGCTGGTGGCCGTTTGTAAGCGGCTATCGGCAGAGCTTGAGGCTTGTGCTGTTTGTACCATTGCTTGATTAATGGTGGTCATGTTGTCACTAAGTTCAGTGCTATTTTGTGAAAGCTCGTGTGTGGCACGCCCGACAGTTTCACTCTCGTTATAACAAGCGTCTATTTCTTTAGATAAGCTATCAACATAAAATGACACTTCAGCTGCGCCTATGGCATTTTTTGAGGTGGCTTTGGTAATGTTTTGTGCAATTTTGTTATTGAACGACTGCACGGCACCTAGTGACGAATTGTTATTTGCTGATTCAGATTTTGCTGGTTTTATATAAAAAATTGCAGATAACAGCACTATAATTGCTGCAGCAATGGTGGAGAGCTGTTCAAAATAGAAAAGAAAACAAATGCTTAAATAAAAAATGCTGTAGAGCAGGTAGGTTATTTTCATTCCTTTGACCTCGTTACTAATTGTTCCTTCTATCTTTGACTATAAATCAAACAAAATCAAATAATAAACACACTTTTAAGGATTTATTAATAGTGATGTATTGAGCTCTATAAAACTGTTTTCGTACAAAAAGCGCCAAAGTAGTAAACCTACTTTGGCGCTTTTATTAGTATTAATAAACAATTAGTTAGCTAATAACCATTCGCTTAATAAGCGAACACCAAACCCCGTTCCCCCTGGTGAAAGCTCATCTTTACCTTTTTTCACTAAGGCATTACCTGCAATATCGATATGCACCCAACGGGTATCGCCAGCAAAATGCTCTAAGAAAGTGGCAGCAGTGGTTGCACCTGGGCCACCTGAACCCACATTTGTTAAATCAGCTATGTCAGACTCCAACATATCTTTATACCCTAAAGGTAGGCGCCATAGGTTTTCGTTTACTTGTTTACCGGCTATCGTTAGTTGAGATACTAGCGTATCGTCATCTGAGAACACTGCTGCATATTCATTGCCTACAGCACGGATTTTTGAACCGGTGAGTGTTGCAACATCAATCATAATTTCTGGTTTGTAGTGCTCACGTGCATACCACATAGCATCACTTAATACTAAGCGTCCTTCGGCGTCGGTATTTAAAATTTCAACACTTAAGCCCTCAGCGGTGCGAACAACATCGCCTGGAGCTACAGCAAACTGCGATACCATATTCGCAGCCATACCCATAACGGCTACCACGTTTTTGTCAGCTTTAGCTAACGCCATTGCTTTTACTGTACCTAATACTGCAGCAGCACCGGCCATATCTGACTTCATACGTGCAATAGATGCACCGGTTTTAATACTGTAACCACCTGAGTCAAATGTAATGCCTTTACCAACAAGGGCAATAGGGGCATCGTCAGACCCTTTATAATGGGCAACCACTAAACGGGCACCTTGCTGGCTACCTCGGCCAACAGCTTCTAATGCACCCATACCCAGTTCTTTTATTTCTTTAGGCTCCAATACTTTGATGGTTACGCCCAAAGATGCTAATTCTTTTGCCGCATTAGCAAAATCAACAGGTGTCATTTCGGTAGCGACTTCAGAGGTTAAATCGCGGGCTAAAAATACACCGGCTTGAATGCTTTCTAATTGGGTGTAAAGCTTGCGAGTTTGCTTGGTGTTATCAACATCAAATGTGTAGCTAACTGTTTCAGTGTTTGGTTCTTTTTTATAGTTTTCAAAACGATGATCGCGTAAGTTTGCACCATGGGCAAAGTTAGCAGCAAGCAATGCATTGTCACTTACACCGGCTACATCTTCAAATACAACGCTGGCAGTGCCAACTTTGGCTTTAACTAGTTGAGCGTGAATATTACCGCCTAACTTAGCTGCTTTTGCTTTATCAAACTCGCTTGTATTACCAGTACCTACGACTAAAATGCGGCTGTAGTTACTTTTACTTGGCGCAACAAGTTGTGCTACTTTAGCGTAATCGCCGGTAAAATTTTCTATATCAATAACGCGTTGCAATTGGCCATCGAACTGCTTGTCGAGCGCTTTAAATTGGCTGTTATTTCCATCTTGGCTATAAAATACAACCAGCGTATTTGCATCGCTGTTCACTTTTGAAGAAAAATTAAAGTCTGCGGCTTGGGCATTCATGCACATACTCAGAGCAAGCGCGATTGAAGAGGCTTTTATAATACGTTTCATTTTTTTAACCTAAGAATAATATAAAGGTCTGTTTTACCCTATTTACGATGCTGTGGTTAAGTAGGATACGGCGAAATAGCAAATAACAGCGATATATGTCTAAATCATGACTAAATATCATGACATAACGGCTTGATAAACATATTGTGATGCTTAAAGGTTTAATTAACACAATGCTCGCGTTACTATCAAATATAAAGGTAACACTGCGCTTTTAACAACTAACCTAGAGAACCCGCATTGAAAGCTAAAGAAATTCGCAATTTTTATATCAACGAAGAGCAATCGGTTTATTTGCTGTCACACCGTGATGCAAAAAAACATCGTCAGTGGCTTAATATTTGTATTAAACAGCTCACTTTGCTTGGGTATAAAAAGGTAGAAATGATTGGCTCAGGGGCATTTGGGTTTGTATTTGCAGGGGATGATGAACATGGCCTGCCTTGGGTGTTTAAGTTTTCTAGAATTACGCTCGCGCAAAGTGTACGTGATCGCCTTGAAGATGAAGCGTATATGCTTTCGCAAATCAAAAATCCCTTAGTGCCAACATTTTATGGCTTTGAGCGAATAAAAAAACAAGGCATTTTGATGATGGCGCGTGCTATTGGTGAAGACCTTGAAAAAGTATCACTAAAGCAAGGGCGCTTACCGGCCGCCAAAATAATGAGCTTAGCGGTTAAATTAAGAAATGTGTTGCTTGATTTACGTCGTCATAAAAATGGTTTAAGCCCGCAGCCTATTGTACATGGTGATATTAAACCCTCTAACTTGGTGTGGGATGAAAATGAAAAGCAGCTATCCTTGGTTGACTGGGGAAGCTCTGTTTATGCCCAAGTAGATGAACAAGGAAACCCAATTGCCAGTAATTTTATGGATTTAATGTCAGGTGACTTAAGTACCACTAACGCACGAATGGGTGATGTTTATTTTATAGGTGATGCGCAAATGTCGGGTGAAAAGTCGTCCCCTCGTTTTGATGAGCAAGGGGTTGCATCAACGCTATATGCACTTGCCTCAGCGCAGTCTTGCCGATTTGGTGCTCAGGCTATACCGGCCAGTAGTTTAATGTTACCTAAGGAGCTGGCAAACGTTATCGATGGCATGCTTTCAAAAGAACGGTTGGTTAGAGACAAAGCGGGTGACTATTTTATGCGTAACATAGAAACCATGGCAAAAGCGTATTTACCACAACTACCAAAAACAGAAACTAAAGCGGCAATTCCGTTTTGGTTTAGCCAAGACCCCGAACCCGAAACCGTAGTTTATAGCTCTAGAAAACAATTTTTACGCCAAGCCGACCATAAACAGCAATTACTCGATGTAAACGATGCTCAGCTTGATAGGTATTATAAAGAGTTTTTATTTGATACTGGGGATACCGAAAAAGCGTTTTTGGCCTCTATTAGCCGTCTAGCTAAATATCCTGTAGTAGGAGGGCTCAGCTTTCATTGGAAAGATGAATCTTTGTATGTTGAATCGTCACTCATTATGCATGACGAGACCCTCGCAACCGCATTCACCGATGCAGTAAACAACACAGTAATGTTAGCCCAGGCTATTAGCCAAAAAGGCTTATTTAAGTGTTGTTTATTTGATGCCCGCAAAACAATTCAGTTAGAACGTGATGGCACCGGTGCATTTAAATTTAACCAGTTACCAGAGCTTGATTATGAAGTGGTTAATGTAAAAGCCAGCGATGTAACGCGTCCGCATTCATATTTTGAAGATGGTAAAGACCCCGATGAGCAATTGCAACTGCCTAAAAAAGTGATTAAATGTGTATTTGAGCTAAACCAGATACATCATACCGGCTGTATTATTTTTGAAGCGCTGCCAGATAGGATGAAAATTCATCATTACTACAGATTACTTGATGCCAGCAAAGAAGTAGAATTTAAACGTTTACTAAATAAGCTTATGCAATACGCGGTAAATATTACCGACGTGGGGGTGGCTGGCTTTATGAAGTTACCGTATAAAAACACTCGTGAGTTCGGTTTATGTGAACAACAACCCAGCAATTATTACCCTAAAAATCCAAAGCAACTACTTAATTAATAAACCGCTCGCTTAAGCTGGTGGTTTAAAAATTGAAAGTACAAAAATAGAAAGTTCAATGGCAAAATCTAAACCACAAATTACATTACAAAGTTTCGGCATATATAGTCACTGGGACAAAGACAGTAAATCGCTACCGCAAATAACTCAATTCACTACGCAAGTCAAAGCAGAACTTGATGTAGAATTTGGTCTGATAGTTAATATTAAAAAAGCTAAAGGCGAAAAACTACATTTTTGTATTTACCACCCAGGTATTATAGATACCAATGGCGAAGTGATGCTGCCTTTTGAGGGCACTGTATATGTTAAAGACAACGACTGGTCGTTTTATTTAGGCGATACGGTATGGGAGCCTATTGAGGATAAAATAGGTGACTGGCGTATGACCCTATCTTTAGCGGGGAAAGTCATTGCGGATAAAACATTTAATCTTATTAATGAAAAAACTAAAACTGAAGACGACTTTTGGAAATACCGCGGTTATTAATGACTTCAGTTTGCAGTAACGCAAGAGCTAACGTTTATTGTTAACTCTTGCCTAAAATACGTATTAGTTACCCCACGGGTTACTTGAATTTGAACGTTGCTTACGGGTACGCGCACGTTGTTTTGCTGCTTTTTTTTCTTGAATACGTTTTGCATCAGAAAAGCTTAACTCGCAAGGCTCACCTGGTTTATCGCCTTCAGGAATAATGCGGTCGCGTGGAGGCAGTTCGTATTGTACGTCATCTGGGCGAGGTAAGTTTTTAAGGCGGTACAAATAGAAATTATCTACTTTTTGTTGTGCCCACTCGGTTTTACGCAAAAATTTAACTGCAGATTTAATGTCAGGGTTATTTTTAAAGCAGTTAAGTTGTAAGTAGGCATGCAGGAGTTCCCACCCATATTGCTCAACCAGTTCTTCAACCACTTGCTCTAATTTAACGCCTTGCAGTGGGTTATTACTGAAAAGTTCTTGGTTGCTCATAGGTGTTTTCTCGTTATTAAAAAATCAGCGAACATTATAAATTTAATAACGAGAGTTTAGTAGCAAAAATGCTTAACTTTGACAATTAACCACTACACGACCACGAATTTGGCCTTGCATTAGTTGCTCGGCGCTTTCAATGACTTGATCAAGATTTATTTCAGTTGAAATTTTATCCAAGTAATCGGCATTAACTAATGAAGCTAAACGATCCCATGCTTCAACACGATCCGCTTTAGGGCGCATAACGCTATCAATACCCATTAATGAAACCCCACGTAAAATAAATGGTGCAACCGAGGCCGGTAAGTCCATACCTTGAGCAAGCCCGCAAGCAGTAACAACCCCCCCATATTTAAGTGATGCACAAATATTTGCAAGTGTGTGACTACCTACAGAATCAATAGCTGCAGCAAAGCGTTCTTTTTGCAAAGGTTTACCAGGGTTAGAAAACTCATTTCTATCAATTACATTAGTTGCTCCTAATGATTTTAAATAGTCTGCTTGCTCCATACGACCTGTTGCAGCGGTGACTTGATAACCTAGCTGGCTTAGTAAATAAATAGCAAAACTGCCTACGCCACCATTAGCACCGGTCACTAAAATTTCACCTGACTCGGGAGTAACGCCTTGCTTTTCTAGTGCAATAACACTGAGCATTGCCGTATAACCGGCAGTACCAATTTGCATAGCTTGTTTAGGTGATAAGTTAGCGGGTAGGGGAATTAACCAATCACTGCTCAGTGCCGCTTTTTGAGATAAGCCACCCCAGTGTTTTTCGCCAACACCAAAACCATTTAAAATAACGTGGTCGCCACTTTTAAATTCAGCACTGTCGCTGCTAGTCACTGTACCCACTAAATCAATCCCCGGCACCATAGGAAAGCTACGTACAACAGGGCCTTTACCCGTGATGGCTAAGCCATCTTTATAATTTAAGGTACTGTAAAGCACATCAATTAATACATTTTCGTTTGGCAGATCGTCACTGTTTATGGTGCTTAGGGCTGCAGTGTAGTTGTCGTCTTGCTTATCTATAACAATAGCTTTGATAGAATTGCTCATTAGATTTCCTTTTAGACCGATCGTCTTTAAATTAATAATAAAAAATGCATTAACTGAGTAATGCGCGTAAAAACATTTCTGTGTATAAAGTAAGTGGCTTACTTGATTGGGTTAGTTTAGCTCGCATTACTGCGCCTTCCCAACCCACCCAAAAATATTCACTCATTTGTTCGGTATTAATGTGTGGATTAATAGTTTGTTGCCGCTGGGCTAAATCTAAACATCGTTTTAATTGTTGTTGCCAAGCGATGTAGCTTTGAATTAAACGGGTTTTAAAGTCGTCACTTAAATGATTAAGCTCTTGATTTAAGTTACCCACCAAGCACCCGCGTTTGTAATCATACTTTTGCATTCCAGCAATTGCGCTTTGTGTGAAATTAACAATGCGCTCGAGTGCGGGGACTTCAGATTGCTCTAGGTAAAATTTAAGTTTATTTATAAAAAAATCGTCGTAGGCATCAACAAGAGCCAAGCCATAGGCTTCTTTACTTTTAAAGTAATGATAAAAGGAGCCTTTAGGTACTTTTGCTTTTTTTAATATGGTGTCGAGCCCGGTGGCACTAAAGCCAAACTCAGTTAAGGTTTCTAAGCCCACACGAATGAGCAGCGCTTTTGTATCGGCACTGTCTCTGGCTATTTTGGGTGGGCGGCCACGTCTAGTTGCAACTGCTGGTGTTTTGTTCATGCTTTATATTAGACCGATCGGTTTTAATTAATCAAGCTTTTATTTGGAATGTTTTTAAAACAGCTCTGACGTTCATTTTTTGATTACAAATTAATTGGGAACTTAAGGGTATATTGTTAGTCACAAATATGACACTTATGTGTTTTGAACCGATGTACCGGAACATTTTAATAAAGTTAAATTGGTTAAAGTTGATCAATAAAATT